>JAOUGG010000463.1 GCA_029857855.1 Acidimicrobiia bacterium
CCGCAGCACCCCTACACCCGCGGCCTGCTGAACTCGTTGCCCCGCCTCGACCAGAAGGGCCACGAGCTGAGCGCCATCGAGGGTCAGCCACCGAGCCTGAGGTCGGCACCGACCGGTTGCTCGTTCGCTCCGCGTTGCCAGTACGCCCACGATCGCTGCTGGAGCGAGATTCCGCCGCTCGTCGAGATCGCGTTCGAACATCGCTCCGCCTGCTGGTGGGACATCGATAACGAGAGGCCCCGAAATGACTGACGTGATGGAGCCCGTCGACGATGCGGCCCCGCCGGCGGACCGCGAGGTCCTGGTCCGCGTCGAGGGACTGAAGAAACACTTCCCGATCATGAAGGGTGTCTTTCGCCGTCAGGTCGGAGCGGTCCGTGCGGTCGATGGCGTGACGTTCGACATCTACAAGGGCGAGACGCTCGGCCTGGTGGGGGAGAGCGGCTCCGGTAAGTCCACCACCGGTCGGGTCATCCTGCAGATCGAACCCGTGACCGAAGGCTCCGTCGTCTTCGATGGCCGGGAACTGACCGAAGTCAGCGGCAACGATCTCCGGGCCATGCGCCCCAAAATGCAGATGATCTTCCAGAATCCCCATGCGTCGCTCAACCCCCGCATGACCGTGGCGTCGATCATCGGTGAGCCGCTGAAAGAGCACTCCGATCTCGATGCCGACGGGCGGCACGCCCGGGTCGAGGAGCTGCTGACCATCGTCGGTCTCGACCCCTCGCACGCCAATCGGTATCCACACGAGTTCTCCGGCGGTCAACGGCAGCGCATCGGCGTGGCCCGGGCCATCGCCCTCAATCCCGACTTCATCGTCGCCGACGAGCCGATCGCAGCACTCGACGTTTCCATTCAGGCCCAGGTCGTCAACCTCATGGAGCAGCTCCAGGAAGAACTCGGCCTCACCTATCTCTTCATTTCCCACGACCTGAGCATGGTCCGGCACATCGCCGACCGCGTGGCCGTGATGTACCTCGGCCACGTGGTCGAGCTCGCCGATTGTGACGAACTGTACGAGAATCCCCAGCACCCCTACACCAAGGCCCTCAACTCGGCTGTTCCGGTCCCGGATCCGGTCGTGGAGGCCAATCGCCAACGGGTGATTCTCGAGGGCGACATTCCCAGTCCATCGAATCCACCACCGGGATGCCCGTTCAGCACCCGGTGTCCAGTTGTCGAAGATCGCTGCCGGGTCGAGAACCCGGCGTGGCGCGAAATCAACACAGGTCACTGGGTGGCCTGTCATGTGGTCGCCACCAAAACGCAATAGCAACCGTTGTTGCGTCGCCCATAACCTTAATGTAAGGACACGTACGACCTGAATCCAAGGTGGTACGTACACGAGCCGGTACCGCGCCGGCAGGGAGGAATTGTTCAATGAATCGATCGTTATTGCTGAGGCTGCTTGCGCTGCTTGCGGTCTTCGCCCTGGTTGCCGCCTCGTGCGGCGGCTCGGACGAGGCTGCAACCGGTGACGAGACCGAAGCCGAAAATGCCACCGACGACACCGCAGATGACGGTGCAACCGACGACACCGTGGAGGACGCGGAACCCGCCCCGAGCGGCGAAGCCGGCTCCGGCGGTGAGGTGCTGCTGCTCCAGTGGCAAGCCCCCTCGCAGGCCAACGCCCTGCTTTCCACCGGCACCAAGGACCTGCTCGCCTCGTCGCTGGTGAACGAGCCGCTGGCCTGGTATGGACCTGACGGTTCACTCGTTCCGGCGCTGGCCGCCGAGATCCCGACCGTCGACAACGGCGGTGTGGCCGAGGACTTCATGTCGATCACCTGGACGCTGCAGGACGGCGTCATGTGGTCCGATGGCACCCCGCTGACCGCCGATGACGTGGTCTTCACCTGGGAGTACTGCACCGATGAGGCCACCGGCTGCTCGGCCGACTTCACCCAGGTCGAGTCGGTGACCGCCGACGATGACAGCACCGTCACCGTCGCCTTCACCGATCCGCTGCCCTATCCCTACCTGCACTTCGTCAGCTATACGCAGCCGATCATCCAGCGGGCCCAGTTCGCCGACTGCGTCGGCGCCGCAGCCGCAGGCTGCACCGACCAGAACTTCGCTCCGGTCGGCACCGGTCCCTACACGGTGACCGATCTTCGTCCCGAGGACACGGTGACCTACGCGATGAACCCGAACTACCGTGGTGTCGCCGAGGGTAAGCCCTTCTTCGGTACCGTGACCATCAAGGGTGGCGGCGACGCCGAATCGACCGCTCGTTCCGTGCTGGAGATCGGTGAGGCCGATTACGCCTGGAACCTGCAGGTCGCGCCGGAGATCCTGGAGCCGATGGCTGCCGCCGGCAACGCCGTGCTGCTGTCGGGATTCGCCTCCAGCGTTGAGCACATCAACCTGAACCAGACCGATCCCAAGGCCGATCCGCCTTCGGAGATCACCACCCCGCATCCGATCCTGTTCAACAATCCTGAACTGGCCCGGGCGCTGTCGCTGGCCATCAGCCGTGATGATCTGGTCACCGTCGGCTACGGCGCCGCCGGCAAGCCGACCTGCACGATCTGGCCGGTGGGCGATCAATACTCCACCAACAACGATTGGTGCCTGACGCAGAACCTCGAGGAGGCCAACCAGATCCTCGACGATCTCGGCTATGTCGACACCGATGGTGACGGCGTCCGCGAGACCGATGAGGGCGAGCCGCTCGACTTCACCTATTCCACCTCGACCAACGCCGTGCGTCAGTCGAACCAGGAGCTGGTGAAGGCCAACTGGGCCGAGATCGGCGTGAACGTCGAGATGACCAACGAGGACGCCTCGCTGTTCTTCGACGGCACCTGCGCCAGCGATGCCTGTATCTGGAAGTTCTTCAACGACATGGAGATGTTCACCAACAGCTCCAGCGGTCCCGACCCGGTGAACTACCTCCAGAGCTGGAAGTCCGACCAGATCCCGAGCTCGGCCACGAGCTGGGGTGGTGACAACATGCCTCGCATGCAGTCGGCCGAGTATGACGCCCTGTGGGATACCACATCCGGGTTGGCCACGACCGATCCGGCCTACCTCGACAACGTGAAGCAGCTCCAGGACTTCATGATCGAGTCCGGAGCCGTGATTCCGCTGATCCACCGGGCCAACGTTTCGGCCATCAGCTCCGACATCACCGGTATCGGCGACCTGAACGGCTGGGATTCCGAGTACTGGAACATCGGCGACTGGGTCCGTGGCTGATTAACGCCATGAATCCAGCCTTGTAACTTGTCAAGGCGCGGGAGCCTCTCCGATACTGGTCGGAGAGGCTCCCGCACACTCGGTCGACGGGTCGAAAAGGGGACGGACAGACAATGATTCAATATGTGATCCGGCGAACATTGTTCGCCATACCGACGTTGTTGATCATCAGTCTGATCATCTTCGGCATCCTGGACTTCGCTCCGGGCGACCCGGCATCGCAACTGCCGTTGACCATTCCCGCCGAGGTCCGCGAACGAATGCGCGAGTCGCTCGGCTTCAACGACCCCTTCCTCATCAAATGGTGGAAGTGGAACGTTCAGATGATGGTCAACGAACCGATTCACTGGTTCGAGCAGATCACCAACACCTGCTTCGGGGCGTGTGAGGACCGGGATCGAATCATCTCCTGGTCGTCCAGGGCCCCGGCCATGGACATCATCGTCCAGCGGCTGCCCCAGACGCTGTGGATCATGGGCACCTCGTTCATTCTCGGCACCCTGCTCGCCATTCCGATCGGCGTCTACTCCGCCTACAAGCAGTACTCGCTGTTCGACAACGTCGGAACCCT
>JAOUGG010000464.1 GCA_029857855.1 Acidimicrobiia bacterium
AGAGGGCCCCGTTGGTCGGTCCAGGTTGGGGTGTCCCGGGCAGGATGAATGAGAAGATGGCGCTCATCACGGCCGACACGTCGAGGACGCCGGCCCACAACGTGTCATCGGCCAGGCCGTCGAACGCTCCCCAGATTCGGGCGAATGCCACCCGCAGCTTCCGGCTCATCGTCAAGCCCAGGCTCCCGACATTGGAGCGACCTTGGCATCGTCGGCCTCGGCATCGTCGGCCTCGATCCTCGGGCACCGGACCGGGGCGAACCGAACCCGGTTGCGTTCGATGGCGATCGGGCCGGTTTTGGTCGAATTGCGTGCTGGTCAAGCGACGGTGATTCGCCGCTTTTCAAGTGACCTTCCGCGCCTCAGGTAGGTGCCGATGGTACCTTGAACAACGGACGACCACCGACTAAATTCGAGCTGAACTCGGCTGCCGCCACCCGGCTTCGGTCTGTCGGCTGAGAGGAAACTGCGTGGATGTGACCTATGTGGTGTGCTGTGCTCCGCGTCGGAGCGGCTCGAGCCTCATGCGCAACCTCATCGGCGACATCATCAAGACATCCGGGCTCGACACAAACCACCAGGTGTTCAAGGCCCACCATCCAACGGCACGGGCCTACGTCGCAGCGAAGGACCTTCCCTGCAAGTACGTCTACGTCGCCCGCGATCTGCGAGACGTCATAGTCTCCGACGTGACCCTCCACGGTCTTCCCAATACGTTCCCCCGCATCGCTTCGATGTCGGTCCTCCCGACGTCGTTGCGGTCGTACCGGTACTGGAACAGCAAATCCCCCCTCTACAAGACCACGTACGATTCGCTGATCGGCGACCTCCGTGGCGAGGTCGAGAACGTTGCCCGCTTCCTGGGCGCTGAACTGACCGACGTCCAGATGGACGCCATCGCCGACCGGCATTCCGAGCACAAAGTACGGAGCAAGGTCGCCTCCCATTATGCCAAGAAGCCGATGTCCCAGGCCACCGATATCGACACCGAGGTCGGACTCAGAAAGGGACACTTCCAGGGCGGCGAGACGGGGAAGTGGATGGACGCACTTTCCCCGATGCAGATTGCGTTCGTCGAGTTCTACGGTGGCTCGTGGCTCCTGGACAGGGGGTTCTCGCTCTCGCAGACGCGGCGTCGCCGACTGGCAGCGGGGATCATCGGGGCGCCGTTCAAATTTGCCGGATCGGTCGTGGTCAGAATCAAGCTCGCCGTCGGGCGGGCCCAGATGCACTGAGGGTTCCCAGGGGTGAAGGAAGGCGGTTGGCGTCATGTTGGACCAGAGTGATGTTGGTGGGGGGCTTTTGGCCGCGGTGCGGCGGGCCAGCCACGACGACCAACTCTCTTTCCACACCCCGCCGCGGCCGGTCAACGCCACGGGCTCGGTCATCTTCGTCGAGACTCGTACCGCAACCGACCGTCTGAGCCGCGCCGGCGTCGTCCGGGTTTGCCCCGAGATCGGCGTGGCCAAGCGTGAGGCCGTCGTCCAGCGCTTCCTGACCGGCAGGGGGTTCCCCGCTCCGGCCGTTCTGCTGACCGGGTCGGCCGACGACGAACTCGGAGGGGCGTGGCTCCTGACCGAGCAGGTCTCGGGCCAAGCGGTTCGCATCGGTGGGTTGAGGAACCCCGTGGCCGGACTGAGGAGTCTTGTCGCACTCTGGAGCAGGCCTTCCCTGTTGGCGAGCCTGTCGGCGACGCTCCACTCGCTCGACCCCGGCCCCCTCCCGAGCGAGCTGGAGGCTGCAGGGGTCAACTTCAACTGGTTCGGTTTCCAGTGGGGTCTAGCGGAACAGCTTCGAACACCGGGTCAGACCGAGGTTGTGGAGTGGCTGAGGGCCAATCGACCGTCCGACTCCGAGACCGTCGTCTCCCACGGGGACCTGCACCCCGGCAATATCGTGATCGGTACCGATGGTCCACGGGTGGTCGACTGGGCAATCGCCGGATTGGCGCCTGCGGCGAGAGACGTCGCCTGCACGATGTTCGCCCTGCTCAACACCGGGGGCCAGGCACCGGCTCCGCTCCGTCCCGCCTTCTCCTGGCTCGGTAGATCGTTCAGCCGACGCTTCCTCCATCTCTATCGAAAACGAAGCTCCGCCGGGATGACCGACGCCGAGCTCGACTGGCATCGTGTGCTCTACTCGGTGAACCGGATCGTCTGGAGCACCCTCGAGGGGGGTCACAGCCCGGTGGCCAATGACGAGGACGCACTGGCGAAACGAGCGAGCCGCACGGTCGGGACCCTCGGCCAGGAGTTCCCGTTGCACGTCGAACTCATCAAGAACATCACCGGTATCGATATCGCCGCCTGACCGACCGGCCAGATACCGCACTGCGTCGTGAGCACCTGCACGGCGTGAGGATTCCGCGTGTACGACGTGGAGACCCAGGGCGCTCCCATCGCCACCGCGGACGAGATCCTCAAATACATGGGTGAGGTGATCGACGAGAACGACCTGGCCCGCCATATTCGCTACAACCACACGATCTCCACCGCCACTTGGTCCGGCGACGAGAAACGGTGGACCATCGACGCCGTCCGGACCGACCGCGATCAACCGGTCCGATTCACCTGCAGCTTGGAACGGGCTTCGGGAGTACCTGGGACAGGACTACGACGTCGAACCCCACTTCAGTCCCCGGTACCCACCGTGGCGTCAACGGATCGCCTTCGTCCCCGACGGTGACCTGTTCCAGGCCATCGCCAAGGGCGACGCCTCGGTGGTGACCGACGAGATCGAGACCTTCACCGAGACCGGGCTGCTGCTCCGCTCCGGCCAGACGCTCGAAGCCGACATCATCGTCACGGCAACCGGGTTCAACCTCAATGTGCTGGGCGACATCGAGTTCACGATCGACGCTGAGCCGCTCAACTTCTCCGAGACCGTCACCTACCGGGGACGGGCACCGAAGTACTTCAGCGAGGCTCAGTTCAGCGGCGCCGCCTTCGCGCCGAAGGTACACCACCCTGCCGGAGAACTGCGCTAGGCTTTCCCGCACTGTGGCAACATCAACTCGGAACCAATCGCGTTCCGGTCGTGGGGCTACGGGCGGAGGCAGATCGGCACGCAAGAAGTCGTCAAAGCGTCGCGCCCAGGAAGACCGTCGGGACATCCAGGGCTTGTCGCTCATAGCCTTGGGCGTTCTCTTCGGTCTTGCGCTCTACACCGGTGCAACCGGAATCGTCGGACAAGCCGTGGCCTCGGCCAGTGGCGTGCTGTTCGGCCTCGTCCGCTACCTGGGACCGCCGGCGCTCGTCGCCGGAGGGTTCCAGCTGCTGCGGACCAACAGCTCCCGGAGCCGTCGACGGAAAAAACAGACCGACTATACGCAGATGCTGGCCTGGGCCTCACTGGTCGCAGCCGCCTTCTGCCTGCTCGACATTCTGGGCGGCAAGCCGCACTGGGGTTCCACGCCCGAGGCGCTAAGCCGTTCCGGTGGCTGGGTCGGAGTGGCCATCGGAGGAACCCTGGAGCGCTACCTCGGATCCATCGGTGAGATCGTCATCACCGTGACCCTGATGATGGTGGCCGCCGTCCTCCTCACCTCGATCTCGCTCGGCCCGGCGGCCGACACCATGGCCGAACGATTCGGCCTGATCTGGGATCGGAGCCGGAACCGGGCCCGTGAACGATTCCAGGATCGTGACTGGCTGCGACGTGACGACAGCGACCGCACCGGCGACATCACCGACGAACGTCCCCCCGGTCTGGCCTCCATGTTCACCGAGGACGACGACGATCCGAGCGAGCAGGCCGACATCTACATCGACC
>JAOUGG010000465.1 GCA_029857855.1 Acidimicrobiia bacterium
CGAAATACTTCTGGGGCATGCACGGCCCCGACGCCATCAACGCCCACCACACTCTCAACCGCAAGTACCTGATGGAAGCCATCGACCCGTCGCTCGAACGGCTCCAGCTCGACCACCTCGACCTCATCTACTGCCACCGGGCCGACCCCGACACCCCCATCGAGGAGACCGTGTTCGCCATGAGCGAGATCGTGTCGTCGGGTCGGGCCCACTACTGGGGCACCTCGGAGTGGACGGCCGACGAGATTCGGGCCGCCTACGAAATCGCCGAGCGTCACAGCCTGCACAAGCCGGTGATGGAGCAGCCGCAGTACAACATGTTCGAGCGCGACAAGGTCGAGAACGAGTTCGCCCGTCTCTATGAAGACATCGGGCTCGGCCTAACCACCTTCTCGCCGCTGGCCAGCGGTCTGCTCACCGGCAAATACCTCGACGGCATCCCCGACGACAGCCGGGCCGCACTCGATGGCTACGAGTGGCTGCGCGACCAACTGACCGATCCGGAGCGCAACAACGTGGTGGCCAACCTGGCCGAGCTGGCCGACGAACTCGGCTGCACCCTCGCCCAGCTCGCCCTGGCCTGGTGCGCCTCGAACCCCAACGTGTCGTCGGTCATCACCGGTGCCAGCCGGCCCGATCAGGTCACCGAGAACATGAAGGCACTCGACGTCCTCGCCCAACTCGACGACGATGACGACCTGCTGACCCGCATCGAGGACATCCTCTCCGGCGGCGACTAGCGGTCGGCGAACTGCTGCTCGGCATCCTCGATCGCGCTGGGCGACGGCAGATAGATCGGCAGATGGATCGTGGCGAACTGCGACCGCGGCTCGTCGAGCACGGCGAGTAGGTCGGAACGTCCGGTGGGCTGCGAGGATTCCATACCTTCGGGCCTACGCGACTGCCCGTTCGCCCAAACGTTGCGCCCCATCGACGGGCCTGTCGGCTGGGCCGCGATCCGTCGCCGATGTAGGGTCTTGATATGCAGCCGTGTCATGGACCCGAAGCCGAAACCTACCGTGAGTTCATCAACGGGTTCCTCGACGAGAACCTGCCCGCCGACTGGAAGGGCATCGGCACCCTTGTCGGTCAGGAGCGGATCGACTTCTACAACAGCTGGCGGCAGGTGTTGGCCGACAACAAACTGCTCGCCCCGAACTGGCCCGCAGAATACGGCGGTGCCGGGCTGTCGCACATCGAACACGTGGTGCTCAACGAGGAGTTCGCCAAACGGGGCGTGCCGACGGCCGGGCTCAACGACGGATTCAGCATCGGCATGGTCGGCAACACCATCCTCCAGATGGGAACCGACGAACAAAAGGCCCACTATATTCCCAGGATCCTCTCCGGAGAGGATCTGTGGTGCCAGGGCTATTCCGAGCCCGACGCCGGATCCGACCTGGCCAACCTCGGCTGCCGGGCCGTGCTCGACGGCGACCAGTGGGTGATCAACGGACAGAAGATCTGGACCTCGCAGGCCACGACGGCGAACATGATCTTCGTCCTCGCCCGCACCGATCCCGACGCCCCCAAACATAAGGGCATCAGCTTCCTGCTGGTGCCGATGGACCAGCCCGGCATCGAGATCCGACCGATCACCAACATCGCCGGTCAGGATCATTTCAACGAGGTCTTCTTCAGCGACGCCGCCTGCCCCCGCGACAACGTGCTCGGCGGGGTCAACAATGGCTGGGTCGTGGCCAACACCCTGCTCGGCTACGAGCGCGGCATCGGCGCCACCACCACCCACCTCAAGTTCCGGGCCGAGCTCGACGCCTTTCTCGAGCTGGCCCGGCAACTGGGCAAGGCCGAGGATCCCCTCGTCCGTCAACAGGCCGCCCGCTTCCACTCGGTGGTCGAGATCATGCGTTACCAGGGCATGCAGGCGCTCACCGGTTTCCTGGTCGGCAAGCCGCCGGGGCCGGAGTCGTCGCTGGGCAAGCTGCGATGGAGCCACTACCACCGGGAGATCACCGAGGCCGCGCTCGACCTGCTGGGCCCGGCGGCCACCGTCGCCCGGGGGCAGGCGACCCGGGGCGGGCTCGGGGCACCCGACATCGGCACCGCCAACACCGCCGGCAACTGGCTGGCCTCGTTCTACATCGCCCGCTCCGGCACGATCTACGCCGGCACGTCCCAGGTCCAGCGGAACATCATCGGCGACCGCATCCTCGGTCTGCCCCGCGAACCCCGAGCCGACACCGGTTCCTGGAAGGAAAGTCAGCGCTGATCATGGCGTCCGTCCCACCTCCACCTCGACCGTCTCGACCGTCTCGGCCGCCGTCGACGTCGGCGACATTCGATCGAGATCAGGTGGCCATGATCCTGCGCCGGGCGATCGAGGTGGCCCACGATCGCCACCCGAGCGACGAGCATCTGGCCGTCGAGGACCTGGTGGCCGTGGCCGGAGACGTGGGCGTATCCCGCCTCGCGGTCGTCACCGCAGTGGCCGAGGCCCGGGCGGGCGTGGAGCATCGGACGAGCGTGCTCGATCGGGTGGTCGGGCCCCGTCAGGTATGGGCCATCAGCCAGCTCTCGGCCGACGAGACGACGGCGGCCGAGACCATGCAGGTGTGGTTGGAGATCGGCCACGGCCTTCGAACGCACCGGACCGGCGACGGCGTGATCGTGGCCGAGCCCCGGTCCGGCCTGGCTGCCGCGGTCGGTCGCGGCGTGCGCAGCGTTGGAGGCACCGGTGGGCTCGATCGGGTCCGTCGCGTGCGGGCCGCCACCGCGTCGGTCGAGCATGATCGATCGATCTGCCTGGTGGCCGACGTTGCGAACAAACGGGCCGAAGCCATCGCCGGCGGTACCGCCGTCGCCGGTGGCACGGCAGTGGTCGCCGGTATGATCGGCCTTCTGGTCAGCCCGATTGCGCTGGTCGCTCTACCGGTCGGCGCCGTGGTCGGCGTGGCCACCGCCCGGATCATGCACCGCTACAACGTCGAACAGATCTCCGGTCGGATCGAGATGACGACCGAAGCCGTCGTGAGCGGCCAGCGACCCGAGCACCCGGTCGAACGGTTCGTCCGCACCCGGTTGATCCGCCGTCCCCGTCGCTGACCCGGGCGGCGGCGGCCGGATCGGGCGTGACGGTTCGTAGTAGCCTCGGGGCATGAAACCGGCCCCGTTCACCTACCATCGCCCGGCGTCGGTCGACGAGGCCCTGGCGCTGCTGGCCGAACACGGCGACGAGGCGAAGATCCTGGCCGGCGGGCAGAGTCTGCTGCCGGTGATGGGCCTGCGGCTGGCCGCACCCGCCCACCTCGTCGACATCGGTCGCCTGCCCGGCCTCGACGGCATCGACACCGGGCCCGACGGCACCCGCATCGGGGCGCTGGTCACCCACGGCACCGCCGAGCGGTCCGACGAACTGGCCCGACACTGCCCACTCATCCACCAGGCAATGCCTCATATCGGGCATCGGGCCATCCGCACCCGTGGCACCGTCGTCGGCAGTATCGCCCACGCCGATCCGGCGGCCGAGATGCCCGCCGTCTGCCTCGCCCTTGGCGCCACGATGCATCTGGTTTCGGACGAGCGAGGGGAGCGGACCGTCGCCGCCGGTGACTTCTTCGAGGGCTACCTGACCACGGCCCTTGAACCCGACGAGCTGTTCACCGCCGTCTCGTTCCCGGTGTCGGCGCCGGGCACCGGGACCGCCCTGTTCGAGCTAAGCCGACGCCACGGCGACTACGCCCTCGCCGGGCTGGCCTGCTCGATCACGGCGCCGGCGGGCACGGTCGAAGCGGTGGCTCTG
>JAOUGG010000466.1 GCA_029857855.1 Acidimicrobiia bacterium
TCTGTTACGTTGTGATCGTGGCCACCAAGGGAAATCGACCGGTACCGCCCGCCTCGCCATCGGCGTCGCCCCGCGGAACGTCTCAGCGAACCGAGGAGCGGACCGAATCCGAGCACAAACCAGGTCGGCCAGCCGACGGTTTCGAAGCCGTTCGCCAAAAGTACCCGCCGATCCTGAATACCGCTCAAGTGGCCGAACTTCTGGATTTGAACGCCCGAACCGTGCTCAACATGGCCGGTGACGGCCGCCTTCCGGCCAGCAGGCTGCCGGGGTCTCGAAAGTTCCATTTCCTCCTCGAGGACATCATCTCAACGCTGAAGGCCAATCGAATCAGCCCCGATTGAACGGCGACCGGAGGAGGGCCAACCGGTCGACCGAAGCCGAATCCGGTTTCTCCAACACCCATGGGTAAACTTGGCGCTGTGTCTACGGGTTGGCCGGAATCGACGATGTCCGCGGCTGGAGGAATGGGATGACCGACAACGACGAGCTGCCGGAGTGGACGAGCCGCACTCCGGAGGGGGTCCAGCCGGTCCAGCAACGGCGAAGCCGCGCTGCGCTGACGGCGCTGGCCGCGCTTGTCGCCCTCATCGGCATGGGAGCAATCGGATACTTCATCGCCCAGAGCCAAGCCGACAGCGAGACCGCGACGGTCGACGACCCCGCAGCTCCAACAGTCGACTCCGAAGATGCGACGGCCGACATCACCGCCGATTCACAGGATTCGGATCAGGCGGCATCGGACCAGGAGGCAGTGGTGGTCGAGGGCGACGACGCCGAGGCCATGAGCGTGGATCTCGACGACACTGAGGACGAGGGCTCCACCGATGCCGGTACCACCGACGGGGAGCTCGACTCCGGAAGGACCGCCGTCTTCCGCGGCGGCAAGCTGTATCTGGGCGGCAAGGTTCCAAGCCAGGAGATCGCCGATCTGATCGCCCAGAAGGCGATGTCGGTCGTCGGCCCCGACAACGTCGTGGCCGAGTACGAAATCGACCCCTCGGTCACCATCGATCCCGGTGAGAGCACGCCACTCTATGTCGAGGACGTCGTCCTGTTCCGTTTCAACTCGGTGGAGATCGATCCGCCCTTCTACCCCCTCCTCGACCTGGGAACACTGCTCCTCAGTCAAAACCCGCAGGCCAGCCTCACCGTCGTCACCCGCACCGATGCCGTCGGCTCCGAGGAGGTCAACCTCGAGGTGGCCCAACGACGGGCCGACGCCGTCATCAGCTACTGGATCGCCCAAGGCGTCGATCGCGAGCAACTGAACGCCGATCCTCGTGGGGAGGAAGGCGCTTCGGAGGACGACGACGAACAAACCGCGGCACTACAGCGGCGGGCCGAGTTCATCATCACCGGTTTGCTCGACTGATCCGGTCCCCGGCCGATGGGCGGCTGAGCCTCGCCACCGTTGTCACAGGCCGCGAGTACTGTCGGACAGGTCATGGATCACCACCTTCCGTCGGGCCTGAATCCCGAGCAACGTCACGCCGCCCACCACCGTGGTTCGCATCTCCTCATCGTCGCCGGGGCCGGAACCGGCAAGACCCGCACGCTCGTGGCCCGGGTCATCGATCTCATCACCGACGGTGTCGACCCCTCCCGAATCCTGCTGCTCACCTTCACCCGGCGGGCGGCTGCCGAGATGGTCGGCCGGGTCGCAGCCGCGTGCGACGACGAGGGTGCCGTCGGCGGGCGGCTTTGGAGCGGAACGTTCCATTCGGTGGCCAACCGGCTCCTTCGGCGTTACGGATCGGCGGCCGGCCTGGCCGACGGCTTCACGGTGCTCGACCACGCCGACACCATCGATCTGTTCGGCCTGGTCCGAGCCGAGGAGGGCTTCGGCGAGCAGGCCCAGCGCTTCCCCCGGGCCGAGACGATCGCCGCCATCTACTCCCGGATGGTGAACAGCCAGGCCCCGATGGCCGACGTGCTCACCGTCGACTATCCGTGGTGCGCATCCCACTCCGACGATCTGCGCACCGTGTTCTCGGCCTACACGGCGAAGAAGCGGCAGAGCAACGTGCTCGACTACGACGACCTGCTCCTGTACTGGCGTGGCCTGACGGCAAGCCCGATCGGGGAGGCGCTGCGCTGCCTGTTCGACCACATTCTGATCGACGAATACCAAGACACCAACGCCATCCAGGCCGAAATCGTCGCCGGCATGTGCGGACATCACACACAGGTCTGTGCGGTTGGCGACGACGCCCAGGCCGTCTACGGCTTCCGCGCGGCCACGGTCGAGAACATGTGGTCGTTTCCGGCCACGTTCGAGGGGGCGTCGGTGGTCACGCTCGACCAGAACTACCGGTCGACCGAGCCGATCCTCACGGTGGCCAATGAGTTGCTGGCCCAGCAGATCGAGATCGAGGCCTCCACCTTCGACAAGGAACTGTGGTCCGCCGTCGATGGCGGTATCCGCCCGGTTCTGCTGACCAGCTACGACGAGCAGGAGCAGTCGAAACTCGTGGCCGACCGCATCCTCGACGCCCGGGAGCGGGGCGTCGATCTGCGGGAGCAGGCGGTTCTCTTCCGAGCAGGCCATCACGGCGATGCCCTGGAGCTGGAACTGGTTCGCCGCGACATCCCGTATGTCAAGTACGGGGGCCTCCGCTACCTCGAGTCGGCCCACGTGAAGGACGTGCTCGCCCTCGTCCGGATCCTCGAGAACCCCGATGATCAGCTGGCCTGGCGTCGAGTCCTCCTCACACTCGACGGTGTCGGTCCCGCCACGGTGCGGCGCCTCATCGACGACCTTCGAGTGCTCAAACCCGGCTCCAACGCCCTCGTCCGATTCGTCGACGGGCTCGGGCGGGTACCGACATCAGCCGCCGACCAAGCCGACGACCTTCGGTCGGCGCTTGCCGACTGTGCAGCCGGTGAACTGTCGCCCAGCGAGCAGATCGATCGCCTCAAGATCTTCTGCGCCGCTGTCTTTCCCCGCCGCTATGAGAACAGCGCCGCCCGCCTGGCCGACGTCGACCAGTTGGCGGCCACGGCCCGGGGCTACAGCGACCGCAGCCGGCTGCTTACCGAACTGACGCTCGATCCGCCCGAGCGAACCGGCGATCTGGCCGGTCGCCCCCACCTCGACGACGACTGGCTGACGCTCAGCACCATCCATTCGGCCAAGGGCTGCGAATGGCACGCCGTCTACCTGCTGCATGCGTCCGACGGCAATATCCCGTCGGAGATGGCGCTCAATGAACCGCACGGGCTGGCCGAGGAACTGCGTCTCCTCTACGTGGCGGTCACGAGAGCACGTCGGGAACTCACGGTCGGCTTTCCGCTGCGCTACCACGTGCATCGCTTCAACGGCAGCGACCGGCACCACTTCGCCCAGCTGAGCCGCTTCCTGCAGCCGCTGTCGGAGTTGTTCGACACCGTCGAGCACGGCCCGGCCCACGATGAGCAGGCGGCCATCGATCTGGCCACGGTCGGGGTGGCCGAAGAGGTCGACGCAATGCTCAACGCTCTGTGGATGTGATCCTCGGCCTGCAGCCGCCCCCCGGCTCCAGGGGCCACACCGACCGGACGTCGATCGCCTTCGGTACGATCGGTGCATGGCTGAGCGGGGAATCAGAATCTCACCAACCCTGAACCTGCGCGAGACCGTACGTGGTGCGAAAAACCCGGTCATGGTCGGGCCGACCGAGTTCTGGTGGTCCACCCGTACACCCGACGGTCTCGGCACACTGGCCATGGAGCGGGTTCGCGCCGACCGGATACGAGCCGAGGCGTGGGG
>JAOUGG010000467.1 GCA_029857855.1 Acidimicrobiia bacterium
TGGCCAAGTCTCCGAACGAGACGTCGCCGTCTTCGAACTCCCACCAGCGGGGTGCCGGCATCCCGGCGATTTGCAGAGGCACCGGCAGCGATGTCAACCGTTTTCGGATCAATCCCGGGGTCTGAACTGATGGCCCGTCGGGTTCGGGGCGTGATGTCACGTCGAAATGGAACCAGTCGAGTCGGCCGCCCGGGTATTCGGGGGCGTCGAGTGTGATGGTCCCGGCCGGGCCCTCGGCCGCAATGCCCATGCGGTACTCCTGACGTCGGGCCGACCAGGCCCGGGCCAGCTCGGCCGTTGGTTCGCGAAACAGCGCCGCCTCCTGCTCCAACCACGATGTGATGATCCCCGCCACCCGGGCCGCAATACGGTCGGACAGCGGGGTCAGCTCGGGCAGGGAGGCCGGGTCGCCGCCGACGGCCTCGACCGCTTCGACGACGCCTTGAGCGTCGAGTGAACGGCGGGCCAACAGCTGGAGCCGGGCGGTGCCCACGGGGTCGAGTTCCTCATCCTCGGAGCCGCCGACCGGCGTGGAAAGCGGGTAGGCATCCCGAAGCGCGTCAACGACGGAGCGGGAGATGCGGCCGGTGTGGAAGGCGCGCACCAGGGCGGCACCGCTCTCCACCCGCATTCGCAGTTCGGCTGGTCCGGTTCTGACCGGCTCGTTTTCGGTCAACGTTTCGAGCGGAACGCCGACGTGGTCCGTGGTCACGCTGTCGGGCGTCGTTCCGCCACCGACCTGGAACTCGGAGATCGGTGCGGCCAGGATCGTCCCGCTCATGAGAACCGGGCTGGCCGCGTCCTCACCTCGGAACTCTCCCACCTGCCACTGACGGGCGAGCAGCCACAGCGGGTCGGCCAGCCGCGAACTGATACCCTCGCTGAGCTCCGGATCGACTGCGCTGCCTTCCACCCGTTTCCAGGTCATTGGCGATCCCCGATCGTGATGTCGGACGGCAGGAACACCGAGGGAACGTAGTGCCCGATGTCGGCCACGTGATCCGGGCCCACCGACCGGTACTTGAGCAAATCGATGGTGTGGAGAAGCTGCTCGGTCAGGACGTCGGCGTCGAAACCCGATTCCGAGTCGTCAACCATCGAGAGGAGAATCGCCTGAGGGGCTCGGGCCGTCGGTCCGTCGAAGTGCACGGCGATCCCGGTCTGCTGATTTCGCAGCGGGATACCCTCGGTCCAACTGTCGACGAGCAGGCCGGCCATGGCTTCCTGGTCGGACAGCGATTCCGGGCCGGTCAGTGAGATCAGCGACAGACGATCGTCGCGCCCGCTCGGCTTCGTCACGGCGGCCCACCCGTCGTCGGCCTCGGGAAGTTGGGCCAGCCCAAGTGGAGACGGCCTCCGGTCGAGCGTGGTCTCGGCCAGGAGCAGCCAGTCGGTCAGCGCCCCAAGGTCGGGCCGGACGCGGCCGGCCTGACGCAGCCACCGGTGGCCGTCCTGCGACACCTGTCGCATACGCCGGGCGGAGGTGGCCGACGATGCTCGTTCGGAGTTGGCCAGTGGCTTGAACATCGGAAGAATCGGGACGACGTTGCCGGTGAGTTGAACGAGGCGGTCGATCTGGCGTTGCCCCCCGACGGCGTACAGCCGCTCCTTCAGCTTGCTCACAAGCGGTCCCGTCGCCTCCGTCGTGGCCCCTGCTTCCATGGCGGCCACGGCCCCGGTGGCAGCGATGGCGGCCGCCTGGGCCAGCGCCCGGATCCTGGTCTGGGTGTCCCGATCGTTCAGCTCGCCCAGGAGCACCTCGAGCGCCTGCGATGTGGCGGCAACCCGCTGGTCGAGTTCGTCGAGGAGGATCCTCGTCTCCTCGACAACCGCTCCCGGCGCCTCGAGGTCGGCGGCGGTGAGGGGTCGACTGCGGCCGATGGCCTGCTGAGCGGCCGCGGCGATGAGGCCGAACTCGTCGAGGCTCAGCTCGCCGGTCGAACGCCCGGGGGCGGCGCTGTTCATCTCGACCGTGACGTCGGGCCCCAACT
Organism: Acidimicrobiia bacterium; assembly: GCA_029857855.1. Lineage (GTDB taxonomy): Bacteria > Actinomycetota > Acidimicrobiia > Acidimicrobiales > SZUA-35 > JAHELU01. Next base: position 1,992 of record JAOUGG010000467.1, read on the forward strand.
CGGCCCGAGCTTCCAACGTGGCGACGGCGGCGAGCAGCCGGCCCAGTCGTGACCGGGATTGGGTGGTCGCAGTACCGGCCAGGCGGGCGGCGTCGTCGGATCGCAGACCGAGGGCGGAGAGTGAGACCTGGTCGGTCCGGATGACGGTGCCGCCGGCGTCGCTGACCGTGACCGCGGCTACGACCGACACCGGGTCGGGGAGCAGGTCGTCGAGCCAAATCGCCAGTCGCGGTTCGGCCTGTCCGGTTACGCTCGCCGGCGTGGGTTTCGGGGGTGGTGAGTCGTTGTTCAGGGGCCAGGCCGCCATGACCCGGTGGGTGATGAGTTGAGCCTCTCGTTGGCTGTCGACGACGGTCACCGGTGGTACCGCTCCGTCGCTGCCGCCGGTGACCGCCAGCATCGCCGCCGCGGCGTCGGCGTTTCCCTGGAGGATGCTGTGCACGGTTTGGGTCATCGAGAGGTCGGCCACCGAATCGAGGTCGGCGGCGATCGAATCCAACGCCTGACGAACATCGTCGGCTTCGTCCGCCGGTGCCGTCTTCAATCTCGCTTCGAGCTTGATGATGAAGTCCTGTTCACGGTCGGTGTGGTCGACGTCGGAGTACGCCCCGGCGACCAGCAGCCCGTCGACGATGGCGTTGGGCGGATCGCTCGATCTGGCGACCTCCAACGCGGTGCGGCGGATCTGCTCGATCCAGGTGTCTTGCGACAGATCGTGGAGGTAGCGCTCGAATCGGGCACCCAGCAGTTCGGCCAGGTCTTGACCGTTTCGCACACCGTCCAGGATCCACAGACCACCCCGGACCCGCCGCGACGACAGGTCGATCGACAGCGGCGTCTCACCACTCTGGGTGCCAAAGGCGCTCCACCCGGAGCGCAGCACGGCGGCGGTGGAGGCGTGGGTCAAGGATGGGGCGTGGATGAAACCCTGCGAAACCGGATCATCGGATTGCCGGAGATCGAAAAGCCACCCGTAGGCCCCAAGCTGCGAGCCATAGCCGAAGCGGCGCTTGTCTGCCAGCAGTTCCGCCGCCCGACCGGTGGCCCAGGCGTCGAACCGATACATCGCCGTTCCGAGGCTTTCCCGGAGCAGTCGGTCGAGCTCACCGATCGGATCGGCAACCGAATCGTGGTCGATCATGGCCACCAGAATCTGGAAGGCGAGACGGACCGGGCCGATCTCGTCGATCGGGACGGTCTTGACGTTGATGTCGATCAGGTGGGCCAGCAGGGGGGCGGTCGACTCGTTGCTCAGGACCGACACCCGTCCGGTTGGGGGGATGCTGTTGGTCACGGCGCGGTCCAGCTCGACAATGGCCGCCGCCAGCAGATCCCGGATCTCGCCGACTTCGGCTCCGCTGCTGACGATGAGGGTGGACGCATCGTCGGTGTCGTCGGCGTAGGTCGTCGACATCAGGCGGACCACCTGATCCGACCCGAGCCCGGCCCCGTCGACCCAGTCCCAGAGCTGTTGAGGCACTGCATTGGCCGACTCGCGGTGCATCTCCAGCAGGGGGGTGAGATCGTCGTCGATCACCTGGAGGATCGACAGCGCCATCGTCGGGTAGTAGCCGGTGTCGTTGCCTATCTCCTGGAGCAGGTCGTAGGCGTGTTGAACCTCGTCGCGGAAGAAGCCGATGTTGGCGGTCTGGGTTCCGCTGCTTGGGGGCTGGGTCGGCGGGTTCTCGTCGGGTCGACCAGTCACGTAGCGCTTGCGATCGTTCTCCCACCAGTAGCGCCAGATCAGCGAGTCG
>JAOUGG010000010.1 GCA_029857855.1 Acidimicrobiia bacterium
GAACACGGTCACTGCGGCGTCGGTGTTCGGGTTGGGCACGGTCGCCAACGTTGTCGGCGGGCTCGTCAGCGCTTTCTACCTGGCTCCCTACGTGGGGATTTCGCTCAGTCTCGGCGGGTTCGGCCTGCTGCTGGCCACCGCCGCCGTCGTGGCCCGCTCGGTCGGCGCAGGTGCACCGACGGCCGACCGGGAGCCGGTGCCGACCTCGTCGACCGCCGGAAGCGGCCGGAACACGATCACCGTCTACGGCTACCTGGTCCTCGCCTTCTACAGCGGTGTCGCCTCGGTTGCGCTCGAGGTCAACGCCTCCCGCATGCTTGCCTCCTACTTTGGGCCGACCACGGGGCTTTGGGCCGCCATCCTGTCGGTCAGCCTCGGTGGACTGGCCCTGGGCTACAGCTTCGGCGGCGTCATCGCCCTTCCCGCGCTCGGACGGGTTCTTCCCTTCGTGGTCGGCGCCAACGCCCTGTGGCTCGTCGGGGCGACATGGGTCATCTCGCTGCTCGAACCGTCGTCGGGTCTCAGCTTCGGTGCTGTCGGGATCATCGCCCTGTTCGCGTTCGGGCCGCCGTTCGTGCTGTTCGGTATGGAATCCCAGATCCTCGTCGGTGCCGTCTGGCAGGAACGGGGCAGCGGTTCGATGTCGGCCGCCGCGGCCTCGGTGTTCGCCATCAGCAGCATCGGCGGGATCATCGGCGCGCTGCTCGGCCTCGCCTACCTGATCCCGCTGCTCGGGATGTCGGGGCTGATCCGGCTGTTCGTCGCCGGCTACCTGGCCGTGCTGGCCGTGACCTGGCGGAGCCTGCGGCCTGTGAGCCTCGCTTTGGCGGTGTTCGTGGCCATCGTGCCGCTCCCCGACTGGCGGTGGCGGGGCCAGACCGGCCGTCTGGTCGCCCAGGAGGAGGGCCGGTTCCAGACGATCCGGGTCTACACCGACGATACCTCCTACCTCCGTTTCCACCTCGGCCCCACTTACGAGTCCGAGGTGACGCTGGCCACCGGTGAGCCGCGCTTCGGCTACGCGACCACCATTCTCGGCCTGGCCGGCGACGTGACCGGCAAACGGGCCCTGGTGATCGGCGGCGCCGGCCACGCGCTGGCTCACGCCATGGAGAACCGCGGAGCGACGGTCACCGAGGTCGAACTCGACCCGATCGTCCGTGACGTTTCGGATGAGTACTTCCGGCCCCTCGACGGGGAGACGGTTGTCGAGGACGGGCGGCGCTTCGTCACCGCCGCGCCCTCCGACACCTACGACGTCATCGTCATCGACGCCTTCGCCGGTCCACGCTACGTGCCGCCCCATCTCACCACCGTCGAGTTTTTCGAACAGGTCAACCGGATCCTCACCCCCGGTGGCACCATGTATCTCAACATGATCAGTGCGATCGAAGGGCCGGGTAGCGGCCCGTTCAAGGCACTGTCTTCGGCCACCGCCACCTCGTTCCCCGCCAGCGGCTACGTACGCTCCGGTGGCAACATCGTGGTGGTCGGGGGCCGAGCCGACCTGGCCGAAGGGGTGACGCCGGTCGGTGTCTCCCGTACACCGAACACCGACGACCGGAATCCGATGGACGTGCTGCTGGAGTTCGCCCGATGACCGTCCTCCCGCCACCGGTCAGCGATCGTGGCTCATGTCAGCGTTGCTGGCGCTGGCCGCGGTCGTGCCCGTCAGCTGCGTCCCGGGTTCTGACGACGACGTGACAGAATCGGCCGGCGAGGTGTCATCGGAGCCGGCCGACACCGACGAGACCACGTCCACCACATCGAACGCCGAGTCGTGGGAGACGACCGAGTCGTCGACCACGACGACCGAAGCCGCCGCCGACCCCGAACCGGTGCGGATCGATACCGCCACGGGCGACGTCGAGGTCATGGCGAGCTTCAGCCAGGGCCCGGTCAACGCGCTGACGTTCCTCCCCGACGGTCGCCTCCTCGCTGCCGACCTGGAAGGCCGCGTTTCGATCGTCGACATCGAAACCGGTCGGGCGGAGACCGTGACCAGCGACCCTGCCGGCCTGGTCTCGAGCGGCGATCTTGCCGTCGCCGCCGACGGTACGGCGCTGGCCTCCGCCACCGATGATGTCAGCGAATACCTCGTCACCGTCGACGTTGACACCGGCGAGATCGAGATCCTCACGGCGCAGCTGTCGCCGGCGGTATATGGACTGGTTGTCACGCCCGACGGTGATCTACTCGGGATGACGTACGCCTCCGTTAACTGCGAGGCGGGTGAAGTGATCGTCATCTCGACCGTCGACATCGATGACGTGGGCTACGGATCGCTCGGGTGGCTCGACTTCGCCCCGGGCGGTGCCGCCGGGCGCTGACGCCCGGGATTCGATCCGGCGATCAAGGCTCCGTTAACGTTGCACCATGACCGCACGTATTGCCCTCGATTCGACCCGACTGCTGGCCGAGGCCCGGGAGCTGCTGTCCGACACGGTCCAGTTACGCCGGCGCATCCACGCCGAACCCGAGATCGGCCTTGACCTGCCGAAGACGCAGGCCAAGGTGCTCGACGCGCTGTCGGGTCTCGACCTGAAGGTCGAAACCGGGGAGCAGCTCTCGTCGGTTGTCGCCACGCTGTCCGGCGACGGCGACGGCCCGACGATCCTATTGCGGGGCGACATGGACGCGCTGCCGATGACCGAGGAGACCGGTGAGACGTTCGCCAGCACCACGCCCGGTGCGATGCACGCCTGCGGCCACGACTCCCATGTGGCGATGCTGGTGGGAGCGGCCCGCCTCCTGCACGAGCACCGACCCGATCTGCGGGGCAACGTGAAGTTCATGTTCCAGCCGGGGGAGGAGGGACACCACGGGGCAAAGTACTGCATCGAGGAGGGGCTGCTCGAAAATCCCTCGGTCGACGCGGCGTTCGCTCTCCACATCAGCCCGAATCACAAGTCGGGAACGCTGGCCACCAAGCCCGGTCCCCTTCTGGCCTCGGCCGACGAACTCCACATCACGGTGAGCGGCCAGGGTGGGCACGCATCGGCGCCCCACAACGCAACCGACCCGATCCCCGTGGCCTGCGAGATCGTCACGGCCCTCCAGGCCCACATCACACGCACCGTCAACATCTTCGAGCCTGCGGTGCTGACCATCGCAAAGATCAGCGCCGGCACGACGAACAACGTCATCCCCGAGCGGGCCGAGCTGGTCGGAACCCTGCGGACAGTGTCGGACAAGACCCGCGAGCAGGTGCTGGCTTCGGTGCCCCGAGTGGTCGAGGGCATCGCCTCGGCCCATGGGTGTGTGGGCGAGTTCACGGTGGAGCGGGGCTACGGGCCGACCGTCAACGACGGCGACTTCGCCCGCTACACGCTCGATGTGCTCACGGATCTCGTCGGCGCGGAACGGACCGTCGAGATGAGCTACCCGGCCATGGCCGCCGAAGACTGGAGCTACGTGCTCAACCGGGTACCGGGCGCGATGGCCATGCTCGGTGTGTGCCCGCCCGATGTCGACCCGGCACACGCCCACGCCTGCCACTCGAACCACATGCGGATCGACGAGGAGGCCATGGTCACCGGCATTGCCGCCCATGCCGCGATGGCGCTGACCTATTTGGCCTGATAACCCCTGCTCCCGGTTACCGCTCCCGGTTGCTGCTACCGGTTGCCTCGACCGACTCCGCCACCATGGCAGGCCAGCGGATCGGTGGTGAAACCGGAACCGTCCGACAGGGCGATTGTGGGAGCGAGAATGATGTCGCCTCGGACGTTGACCGAGTCGAGGTTGGCGAGCGCAACCAGAGCAACGCCGTCGTTGGCCAGGGTGGTGAAGGTGGCGTCGAACAACTCATCGCCGAACGCATCCGGCCCGTAGGCGTCGGATCCGACCCCGTCGATCCCGCGCTCGTCGAAGAGCCATTGAACCGCCACGCCGGAGAACCCGGGGTTTTCGAAGTCGAAGAAGTCGTCGACGTTTGCCGAATTGCCCTCCTCGTCGATCACCACCTCCTCGGCACCCCAGAACTCTTCGGCGCCGGTCTGCAGGACGACGAGCCCGCCGGCGGGAATCTTCCCGTGTTCCGCCTCGTAGGCCTTGATGTCGGCGATCTCGACGAAATTATCGGCAAACGTACGGCCCCTGACGTCGATCTTGTAGACCGGCCAGACGAACTCGGACGCCGCCAGCTCGTCGACCGTGCGCCCCTCTCCGATGAAGTGGGCCGGAACGTCGAGGTGGGTGCCGGCGTGTGATCCCGTGTCGATGTCCTCGACCAGGAAGAAGTCCTCGGCCACCGTGTACTCGTCGGAGATGCGAACGGCCGGGTCGAAGGCGAACAACGACATCTGCTCGTTGAATTCGTGGCCGAGCCTGGACATCCCGCCCGGGCAGCGCAGCATCGCCGGGTTCGGTCCGGCCCCTCGGGTGAACACGCCGGTTCCCGCAGCCGCAGCCACGCCGAGCGAACCGACGATCACGAGCGCGGCGGCAAGGCCGGATGTGCGTTTGATGAACGTCATGATGTTTCTCCCCCGGTGGTGGTGATGTTCGCCCCGGTCGCCAGACCGTCCTCGGAGGGGTTCGGCTCGTTCGCCACCCCGTTGTTCGACGAGGCTACTTGATCGACAGCCTTGGAGCCGGGCCCGAACACACCGTTGTGCACGACGAGTTGGGGGAACGGAATGGTGATGTTCTCGGCCGCCAGGGTCTCCCGGATCGTGATGGCGACTTCGCTGATGATCCAGCGGGCCGTCAGCTCCTCACTGGGATGCCAGAAGCGGGCTTCCATGTTGACTCCCGATTCACCGAACCCGGTGACGAGCACCTCGGCCGGTGGCGCCAGCTCCAGTGCGGGTAAGGTGCGCAGCACACCGATCAGCGCCTTCTGGGCCGACCGGAGGTCGGTGTCGTACGACACCTGGAAGCCGAGGTTGGTCCGGCGGTACTCGTCGCGGGTCTGGTTGACGAGCGGCTCGTCGAGCACCTTCAGATTCGGGAGGTAGACGACCTCCCCGTTGAAGGTCTTCACCACGACGGCACGACCGTTGATGTCCATGACGGTGCCGGAATGACCGTTGGAATGGACCTGGTCACCCCGCCGGATGGGGCGACGGGCGTCGAGCACAACCGAGCCGACGAGATTGCCGAGCACCGGTTGCAGTGCGATGGCGATGAGTACGGAGCCGATGCCGAGCGCGCCGACAAGTGGGCCGAGCTCCACATTGAGCTCGGCCAGGACCCCGATGAAGGTCATGACCAACACCAGGCTGACGGCGACCCGGGTGAGGACGCGGGCCACGTCCTCCTGTAGGCGAAGCGGACCGGAGGCGATCCTGATGCTCCGTTTGATCACACCGGCGATCGCCACGCCGATCACCAGTGTGAGGATGGCAGTGATCCAATCAGATGTGGGGATTTGAGACAGATCCATGGTCACCAACGGCGGAAGCGTTTGGGAAAGGGTACCAGCGGCAGTTGCGATGCCGATCCCGGACGCGCCGGTGGGGCGCCACGATTGCGGCGCCCCACCGGGCAGGCTCTCGAATCGGAGCGATCAGTCGAGATCGAACCGGTCGTTGTTCATGACCTTGACCCAGCCATTGACGAAGTGGTCGAGGAACAGCTTCTCGCCGCCGGCGGCCCTGTACTCCTCGGCCAGGGCCCGGAGCTGGCTGTTCGAGCCGAACACCAGGTCGACGCGGGTACCGGTCCACTTCAGCTCGCCGGTGGCCCGGTCGCGACCCTCGAACACGTCCTCGGCCTCGCCGACGGCGCTCCACTTGGTGCCCATGTCGAGCAGGTTGGTGAAGAAGTCGTTGGTCAGCTGACCGCGACGGTCGGTGAACACGCCGTGGTCTGCGTTGCCGACGTTGGCGCCGAGCACCCGGAGGCCGCCGATGAGGGCGGTCATCTCCGGACCCGACAGGTTCAGCATGAACGCCTTGTCGACCATCATGTGCTCCGTTGGGACGGGGCCTTCCTTGGCCACGTAGTTGCGGAACGCGTCGGCTTTCGGCTCCAGCCAGGAGAACGACTCGACGTCGGTGCTCTCCTGGTCGGCGTCGGTCCGGCCCGGGCTGAACGGCACGCTGATGTCGTGGCCGGCAGCGGAGGCTGCGGCCTCGACGGCGGCGGTACCGCCCAGGACGATCAGGTCGGCCAGGGAGACCTGCGGGCCGCCCTTGGCGTTGAACTCGGCCTGGATCTCGGCCAGCTTGGCGATGACCGAGCTGACACCGGCCTGGATGTTGACGTCCCAGTCGGCCTGGGGCGACAGGCGGATACGGGCGCCGTTGGCGCCACCGCGGTAGTCGGTCTTGCGGTAGGTCGAGGCCGAGGCCCACGCGGTCGAGACGAGCTGTTCGGTGGTCAGGCCGGAGTCGAGGATGGTCGACTTCAGGTCGGCGATCTCGGCGGCACCGATCATCGGACCTTCGTGGGTGGGAACGTTGTCCTGCCACACCAGCTCCTCACCCGGAACCTGCGGACCCACGTAACGGATGGCCGGACCCATGTCACGGTGGAGCAGCTTGAACCAGGCTCGGGCGAAGGCGTCGGCCAGTTGATCGGGATTCTCGTAGAACCGCTTCGAGATCTCGAGGTAGGCCGGATCGGTGATCATGGCCATGTCGGCGGTCGACATGGTCGGCTTGGTCTCGGGCGCACCGGGCGCGACCGGCGGAACCATGAAGCCTTCCTTGACCTCGGTCGGCTGCCACTGCTGGGCACCGGCCGGCGAGTGCACCAGCTCCCACTCGTGGGAGAAGATCGTTTCGAGATACTTGTTGTCCCACTGGGTGGGGGTTGGGGTCCAGGCACCCTCGAGGCCGGAGGTCACGGCGAACTGGCCGAGCCCGGTCTCATGGGAGTTGGCCCAGCCGAAGTTCTGGTCCGCCATGCCGGCACCCTCGGGTTCGGCGCCGACGGCTTCGGCGGGACCGTTGCCGTGCATCTTTCCGAACGTGTGGCCACCGACGGTGAGGGCGACGGTCTCCTCGTCGTTCATGGCCATCCTGCTGAATGTTTCGCGGATGTCCATGGCCGACTTGAGGGCGTCGGGCACGCCGTTGGGGCCTTCGGGGTTGACGTAGATGAGGCCCATCTGCACGGCGGCGAGTGGCGAGTCGAGCGTGCGGTCTTTGGTTTCGAACGAGCCGGTGTAGCGTTCGTCCTTGTCGTCGAGCCAGACGTTTTCGGGCCCCCAGTAGACGTCGTCCTCGGGCGCCCAGATGTCGGCACGTCCGAAGGCGAAGCCGAAGGTCTTGAAGCCCATGGTCTCCAGCGCCCGGTTCCCGGCGAACACGAAAAGGTCGGCATCGGAGATGGCCCGGCCGTACTTCTGCTTGATTGGCTGAAGGAGCCGGCGGGCTTTGTCGAGGTTGCCGTTGTCGGGCCACGAGTTGAGCGGGGCGAAACGCTGGGCGCCGTTTCCGGCACCGCCACGGCCGTCCTGGACCCGGTAGGTGCCGGCGGCATGCCAGCTCATGCGTATGAACAAGCCGCCGTAGTGACCCCAGTCGGCCGGCCACCAGTCTTTGGAGTCGGTCATGAGGGCGTCGACGTCACGGGTCAGCTCGTCGAAGTCGATGTCGGCCACCGTGGACCGGTAGTCGAAGTCGGCCCCGAACGGGTTGGAGCTCGGGTGATCCTGGTGGAGGATCCCCAGCTTCAGCTGGTTGGGCCACCATTTCTCATTGGACTGGGCCTCACCGGAGGTGAGTGCGCCCCATTCGGGTGTCTGGGTTGGACTGTCTGACATCAATGCTCCTGTATTCAGGTCGGGTTGACGGTCGGTGGATGGTTGGCGAGATCTCGGGAGGCGAGTTCTCAGAACTTCAGGCGGCCGAGGTCTGGCAGTCGGGGCAAACGCCCCAGTAGATGACTTCGGCCTCGTGCACGTCGAACCGCCAGTCGTCGACTGGCGTCAGGCATGGGGTGTCACCCACTGCACAGTCGACATCGACCAGACGGTCACAGCTCCGGCAGACGAGATGATGGTGATTGTCACCAACTCGATCCTCGTACCTGGTGGGCGAGCCTGCGGGCTGAATCCGACGGATGATGTCGTTCTCGGTCAGGACGGTCAACGAATCATAGACCGACTGCCGGGAGATCGCCCCGATCTCGTCGCGAACCTTCTCGGCCACCTCATTCGCACTGATGTGCGGATGGGCCGACACGGTGCGAAGCACGGCGAGGCGCTGTGCGGTGACCTGGACACCATGGCCCCGAAGCACTGCTGCGGGGTCTGGTGAGGGTTTGCCGGGCACGAATTTCACCATAGTGGCTAATTCTGGACGCTGTCAAGAATTGGTGGATGACCGATCGTCGCCGCCGTGGCGATTCACCCCTTCTCGCAACCGATCCCGTCGTTGTCCGCGTCCAGGCCGTAGATGTCCTGGCCGATAACCTGCACCGGCCCGGCGACGTAGGCCGGCCCGTTTCCGCTCCCCCCGGCGCAGTCGACATCACTGGCGATCGGAACGCACCCGGAGTAGTTCGGATCGCAGCCGACGCCGGCAGTCGTCGTCGAGATCGTCGATGCTGCGGTTGTCGGCGGCGAGGTGATTGATGCGTCGGTGGCGGTGGTCGACGCAGTGGTGGGCACCGCAGTCGTGGTTGGCTCCGCGGGCGTGGTCGGCGGCTCGGCGCTGGCGGTCGACCGGGTGGTGTCCAGCTCGGAGGCGACAGCGAGTGCGCGTGCAATGCCGGTCGAACCCGTGGCGGTCGACGCCGTGGATTCCACGATGGTTTCGGTCGCTGGCGTTGACCTGGTGGTCGAGTTCGGAGCGTCGCCGTTATCGTGGTCGGCCGGCGACATCGTCTTCCCGGCAGCGACGACCGTCGCCGGTTCGGCGCTCCGGTCCGACACCATCGCAATCGTGGTGAGGACGGCGATCGTGCCCAGTGCCAGTCGGCGACCGGCACCAGCGCGCATTCCCGACGCCCAGCACCACAGCGCCATCGGCAAGAGAAGCCACCAGCCGACACGAACCCAGGACGGCCATCGGAACTGACGGTCGTGGACGTTGGCACAGACGATCAGGAAGCTGTCGACCTCCGACTCCTTCGGCGGCGGCGGTGGTGCTGTGTATCGCTGATGATCACGCGGCGGATATGGCGGTGACGGTGGTTGGGGAGACCACGGAACTCGTTCGGGGAACCCGTGATCCCTCTCCTCAGGGTGTCCCATGTGGCCAACCATAGGCAGATGAGGTCAACCGGGTACATGGGGAATTCGTCGCAACCATGCTGTCGGTCTGGGGAAGTCCAGTCTCATCGGTCGGGCCATGTCGATTGGCTCCGCAGCCGAAGTAAAGCGGATACGCGCGGTTTCGTACGGATCTGCTTCGTTTCGGCGCCGGGTGGATCGAGTCAAGTTGCCGCCGCCACGATGACGAGGGTGGCCAGGGCACTCAACTGTTGGACCGACCCGAGAACATCACCGGTGATACCGTCGATCTTCCGGTTGGCCAGCGTGATCATGACCGCCGTGGCGAGCGAGACGGCGAGCACGACGGCCACCACGGTCAGGATTGTGGCCGTGGAGTCGCCCCCAATCAGAAGTGCCAGGCCGACCAGAAGGGCCCCGGCCACCGAGAGCGCCAGCGTGAGCGCCAGCGGTCCGGCCTCGGCCACGTACGCAGCGGCCAAGCCGTCGACGGTGGCCGGACGGGCCACCCGCATGGTCACCACCGCCGCGGCCCGGGACACGGCGTGCGCGGCCATGACCGCGATCACGGCCTCGACTGCGGGCCGCTCGGCGATCGTGGTCAATGCCGCCACCTCGATGAGCAGAACGATCGCCACCGTGGCCGTGCCGTAGGTGCCCAGCCGGGAGTCCTTCAGGATGCCGAGCCGCTGCTCGCGGGTCCAGCCCCCGCCGAACGCGTCGGCCACATCGGCGATCCCGTCGAGGTGGAACGCTCCGGTGATCAGCGTCGAGGCCGCCACCGACAACGCCGCCGCCAGCAGCGGATCGACGAACCGACCGGCCCCGACCAACACCAGGCCCTGGGCCAGCCCGACCATCGCCCCGACCGTCGGGAACCAGCCGACGGCGCGGGCCAGCACCCCTTCGGTCTCACCCATGGGAACGCGGGTCAGAAACCCGGCGGCGGTTCGCAGCCCGGCAAGCATCCGAGCCTCAGCTCGGCTCGGTGTCGCTGGATCCGAACCACTCGGCGAAGGTCGGCACGTCTGTCACCAGGGCGCACGCCATCCGCACCAGCGGCACGGCGGCCATCGCTCCCGAAGCCTCGCCCAGTCGAAAGTCGAGATCGAGCAGCGGGCGAAGTTCCAGGTGGTCGAGCACGGCGCCGTGCCCGTGCTCGGCCGATCGATGCCCGGCCCACAGGTGACGCGACGCCTCGGGATGAAGATGGTGCACGACCATGGCCGACGCCCCGCCGACGAACCCGTCGAGCAGCACCGGCAGCGAGCGGCAGCGGGCCTCGACCAACGCCCCGGCCATGGCCACCAGCTCCGTACCACCAAGCTGACGCAGGGCTTCCAGGGCCGTCGCCGACGCCGACGCCGACGCCGAGGCCGACGCCGATGTCGAGGCCGACGTCGAGGCCGAGAAACGTGAGACGGCCTCGGTCACGGCTTCGATCTTTCGGGCCAGGCCCTCGTCGTCGACCCCGGTGCCTCGCCCGACGATCATTTCGGCCGGACATCCCAGCAGCGCGCAGATCACCGCGGCGGCCGCCGTCGTGTTGCCGATCCCCATTTCCCCGACGACGAGCAGATCCACGCCGTCGCCGTCGAGCAGCGTGGCCACCGCCCCCCGACCCCGGTCGAACGACTGCTGGAATCGGTCGCGATCCATGGCCGGTTCGACTCTGATGTCCGCAGTGGGCGCACCGACACCGACGTCGACCACGGTGACCGTTGCCCCGGCCGCCGCCGAAAGAGCCGAGATCGACGCCCGGTTCTTCTCGAACGCTTCGACCATGGCGGCGGTGACCTCCGCCGGGTAGGCACTCAGCGGGGCGACGCCGTGGTCGCCGGCGAAGATGATCGCCGCCGGCCGCTCCACCGACGGGGCGGTCGTGCGTTGCCAGCCGGCCAGCCACACGGCCACCTCGTCGAGACGGGCGAGGGCCCCGGCGGGGCGGAGGATGTCGGCCACCCGCTTCGCCACAGCGCGGCGGCTCTCGATGTCGGCCGGCGGTGCCGCGGCCAAGTCGGCGATGAGGCGGCTCCGCCACTCCGATCGGCCGTCGGAGGCCCCGGTCATCGGCTGACTCCCATGGCGTGCAGAATATCGTCGCCATCGTCGAGCCGGACCGCTCGCCCGGCCATCACCAGGTAGGTGTCGTCGAGCGACGCCGCCAGCGCCCGGTTCGCCGCACCGAGCAGATCGCGGTAGCGTCGCCCGAGTTCGGTGGGCGGATGCACGCCCATGCCGACCTCGTTGGTCACCACCACCGCCGCTCGATCGGCCAGAGCCTCACCGAGCCGGGAGACATGTTCGACGATCGCGTCATCGCCCGGATCGGCGAACAGCAGGTTGGCCACCAGCACCGTGATGCAGTCGACGATGATCAGGCCACCGGCCGTGCCGGGCAGATCGTCGGCCGAGGGCATCGGATATTCCAGCACGGTCCAGTGCTCGGGCCGCTCCCGGCGGTGTCGGTCGATCCGGGCCGTCATGTCGTCGTCGATCGCCTGGGCCGTGGCCACGAACGTCACCGGGCCATCCCAGCCCCGCCCGATCGTGACGGCCAGTGAACTCTTCCCGCTGCGCACGCCACCGAGCAGCAGGATGGATCGGGTCTCGGTCATCGGCTGAGATCGCGGTGTGTGTGGGTTCGTGGGTCGGTCGCCGCTCGGGCGGAGCGCGCCCGATGAACCTACGCCGGGTTTCGCCTGGTGAAGACGGGCCGCTCGTCGGTCGAGCGGTCGGCGTCGTGGGCGTAGCCCATGCCGTCGAACTTGGGGAGCTGATCGACGTCGGTGATGCGCTCCCGCACCAGCCACGCCGCCATCGAACCCCGGGCCTTCTTGGCGAAGAAGCTCACCGTGCGGAAGTCGCCGTCGCCCTTGGCGTCGAGGAAGGCGGGCGATACGACCGGAGCGTCGAGCTCGCCGGGCCGGACCGATTTGAAGTACTCGTTCGAGGCCAGGTTGACGAGCACCTTCTCACCGGGGCTGGCGGCCAGGTCGGCGTTCAACACGTCGGTGATGGTGGAACCCCAGAACGAGTACAGATCCTTGCCCTTCCTCGTCTTCAGCTTCGAACCCATCTCCAGCCGGTACGGCATCATGAGGTCGAGCGGGCGCAGTACCCCGTAGAGACCCGACAGGATCCGCAGCACCTTCTGGGAGTAGGTGAAGTCGCGCTGGTTGAACGACCCGACGTCGAGTCCGAGGTAGACGTCGCCGTTGAAGGCCAGGATCGACGGGCGGGCCGATCCCTCGGGGAACGGTACCTCCCACTCCTGGAAGCGTTCGTGGTTCAACTCGGCCAGGTCCGACGAGATGCCCATCATTTGTTTCAGGGAGCGGGGCGACTTCTTGGCCAGGACCTCGACCAGTTCGGAGGCCTGATCGAGCAGGCGGGGCTCGGACGACTTCGACGTGGCCAACGGCGATTCGTAGTCGAGGGACTTGGCGGGGGAGAGAACGGTCAGCACCCTTCCATTGTGGCCAGACGTCGCCCCAGTTCAAAGCCGAGGCCGATGTCCACCGTCGTGCCCGGCGACCACAAGGCCTGGCCGGGGCCGGTGGCCGGAGGAAGGCCGGCGGCGACGAGGAGCTCGTCGTCGACGAACTCAACCGAGGCCCGATGAAGAATCCACGGTTCGTGGAAGATCGGCATCGTGCGGCTTTCGTCGGGCCCATCCCAGAACGGCGGCGGTAGGACGATCCGCCAGCGGGCGGTCAGGAACCGGTCGATGTCGGTTGGCGTGATGGTCGGTCCGACCGTCAGTTTGAGCCGGGCCGTCGTCCCATCGGGGCGGTGGGTCCAATACTCGAATCGGCCGTCGACCGAAGAGAATCGCGACTCGGCTTCGTAGGCCGGCAGGTTGAGCCACCGTCGAAGCCCAGCGGCCACGATCCTTCGGTTCGTGTCGAGCGACAGGTACCAGACACCGGGTCGGTTGTGCCGGTCGACCACGGCCACCACCGCTCGCACCTCGTCGAACTGCGGCCGAAGCCTGGGTCGCCACGGAAGACGGTCGAGCGGTGAGGCCCCGCTCCCGTGGCTCCGCCCCGGTATCACCGTGGTGAATTGGAGACCGGCCCAGGCTCGCCCGCCGTAGAGGTCGACCGAAACACCGGGCGGTAGCAGCCGGGCCACGGTGCTCGGATCGTAGGCCCAGTGGACGAAGCCGACCGAGCGCCAACCGACCGGGACAGAGCGCCCGACGATCCCATCAGGGCAGGTTGCCGAAAACAGTCCGTGTCGTTCAATTCCTGCCGGCACCGCCAAATCCTCCCGGTTCGCTCAGTTGGTCCGGACGACAGACGAAGGCGATGCTGAGGCCGGCCTGCGCGCCGAGGTCCTCCAGGAGAACCACCGGCAGTTCCGGCATCCGTTCCCGCCGAATGTACTGCCACCAGCTCAGGTCACCTTTGCGGGGCCGTGCCTCCTCGACTGCGGTCCGGAACCCGAAACCCTCGATCAAGATGCCGATGGCGAGCACGACGAGGGCCACGCCGAACTTCTCGATCGGGTGGGGATGCATGATCTTTTCGATGCCGTAGCCGAACTGGTGCTCGTCGTCGGCGGCCTTCCGCGACTGACGGGCGCCGAGCAGTAGAAGTGCCTGGTTGCCGGCGTCGGCCACCGAATGGATCGATTCGGCCAGCATCGCGAAGGACTGGGTGAACAGGTAGGCGGCGAACTTGGCAGCAGCGACCGCCGAGTTGCCGAAGAAGGCGGCTAGTACCGCCTTGCTGCTCCCACCTGCTGCCATCGCTTCCTCCCGGGATCGGCGTGCTCATCAGTGCCGCCGGTGGCGGCCACCTGTGAGATCACGCCATTCCAGAGTACACACCGGCCCCGACGGCCCCCGCAACTTCGTGGCCTACGCCGTCAGCAACAGCCAGAGCCCGAGCGCACTGTAGGCGATCATCACGAACACCATCGCCAGTTGGCTGCGGGTCGCCACCTTGGCCGTGAACCGCTCGACGGCGATGTCGTGGGCCACGGTCACGGCGCCCACGTGTCCGACCAGCATGGCGGCAACCTGAACCCAGGCGGTCACGTCCGGGTCGATCTGCCAGACGGCGTTGTCGGCCAGGCCCCCGAGGTTCCACCCCCATCCGAACGGATCGGCCAAGCGGAACACGAAGACCTGGATGTTGTCGACGAACAACTGGAAGTAGTGGGCGACGGTGTAGCCGAACACGATCGGGACGAGGGACGGGGCGAAGGCCAGGGCCGCCTCGCCCCGGTCGAGCTCCGTGACCCGGGCCGTCCACCAGACGCCGTACCCGTAGAGCAGGGCCACGACGAGGATCGACGCCAACA
>JAOUGG010000468.1 GCA_029857855.1 Acidimicrobiia bacterium
CGCCGGAGGTCGCCGATCTGCTGGCCGGCCTGGTGCGGTCACGCCGATCGCTACTCATCGTGGGGGCCACGAGTTCGGGCAAGACGACCCTGCTCAACTCCTTGAGCGCCCGTATCACCGCCGGGGAGCGGATCGTGACGATCGAGGACACGGCCGAGCTTCGCCTCGCCGGTTCCCACGTCCTCCGATTGGAGGCTCGCCCGGCCAACAGCGAAGGCGTGGGCCGGGTCTCGATGCGGCAGCTGGTCACCACTGCGCTTCGCCTTCGACCCGATCGCCTGGTGATCGGCGAGGTCCGTGGGGCCGAGGCGTTCGATCTGCTTCTGGCCCTCACGGCCGGTCACGCCGGCTCGCTGTGCACCTGCCACGCCCTCGATGCCGCGGCGGGGCTCCGCCGCCTCCAGATGCTAGCCTCACTGGCCGACGCCGACCTGAGCCCCGAGCTGATGCGCCGTTTCGTCTTCGACGCGATCGACGTCGTGGTGCACGTGGCCCGCCGAACCATCCCCGGTCGCCCGTCGGCCCGCCGGGTCGTCGAAGCGGTGTGGGCCGTCGACCCGAACATTGGCCATGGTGATCAGGGTGGCGGGTCGCGTGGCGCTCCTGCCGGTCCCGGCCCGAGCGGTACCGGTCCGGGCGATGGTGTCCGGTTGCTGTGGCGGCGACCGCCCGCACCACATCCCACGGAACAGATCCGCGGCCTCGGTTCGATCCGACAGGGCGACGATGGTTGACGCGCTGGTCGCCCCGGTGGTCGGTGGCGGCGTCGGCTGCGCCGTCGCCGCCGTGGTCTGGCGGCTGGTCGCCTCGCCGTTGAGCCGACGGCCCCGCCTGATGGCGGTTCCCGTCGTGCTGGCGGCGATGGTGACGGGGTTGACGTTTCGGCTCCCCGTGCTCGCCTCCGCCGGGCCGGTGGCCATCGGGTTCCTGGCCGTCGAGCTGGAGCGGCGCGAACGGCGGGCCCGTGATCGGCGGCGCCAGGCCGGTCTGCCGGTCGTGGTCGACACCATGATCCAACAGCTGCGTTCGGGAACCGGCCTGCGGACGGCTTGTGTCGCACCGGTGGCGGTCGGTCCCGAAGTCGTCGAGATGCTCCGACCACTCGTGGCGGCTCTCGAGCGGCAGCGTCCGCTGCGGGAGGCGGTGAGCGGCCTGCAGGCGGAGGCGACGAACCGGGGCTGGCACGATGCCCAGCTGTTCGCCGCCACACTGGCCGCACTGGTCGATCGGGGCGGTCCCGCGGTGCCGGCCCTGCAACGGCTCCGGTTGACCTTGATGGGTGCGGTCGAGGCCCGATCCCGGGCGGAGTCCCAGGCCGGGCAGGCCCGAGCATCGGCCGCCCTTCTTGCCGGGGCACCGGCGCTGTTCGCGCTCGTCGTGGCCGTCGCCGACACCAAGGTCGGCCACTTCTACCTTCGTGAACCAGCTGGTGGTCTGTGCGTCGCGGTGGCACTCCTGCTCTCAATGGGGGGCTGGCGGTGGATGAACCGGGTGGTCGGCCGTGCGCTCCGCCACCACGACTCCGGCGTCGATCGGCGGCGGGGAGTTCGACGATGACGGCGGCGATGCTGGCCATCGCTGCGGTGGTGGTCGCCGCGTTTGCCGGCCGGCGTCGGCACCGGGCCATCTGGATCGACCGGCTCGCCCGTGATCGGGGGGAGGCGTTGGCCCCGACGATCGACCTCATGGCGATGACGATCGGTGCCGGTGGAACCCCTGCCGATGGGGTGTCGCTTGTCGCCGAACGAGGTCCTGTTGTGGTCCGCGCCGCATTCGGCGGCGTTCTCGATGCCCAACGCCGAGGCGATGTGTTGATCGACGCCCTGCCTCTGCTCACCGAGCAGCTCGGGCCCGACTACCACCCCCTGGTGTCGGCGCTGACGGCGAACGAACACGGCGGTGCCCCGGTCGGAGCCCTGCTGCAGCGCCTGGCGGAGGAAGCCGATCGGGCCCGCCGGCAATCCGTCGAGCTGGCGCTCGCCCAGCTCCCGGTTCGACTCCTGGTACCGCTGGTCTGCTGCCAGCTCCCGGCCGCCATCGTCGGCGCCGTCGTACCACTCACCATCGTGGCGCTCCGCCACCTCCGAGGCTGAGCCTCGCCCCGACCAATGAATACAAGAACCCAGAAACCCAGAAAGAAGGACAACCACATCATGTCGAAACCCTCCACGACGATCTCCACCTTCATCGCCAGCTTTCCGGTTGTCGGTCACCACCGGACGGGTGACCGGCCTCGGCTCCGGATCGCAAGCTCCCGTCTGCGGTCACAGGCCGGGCAGGCCACCGCCGAGTACGGCCTGGTCATCCTGGCCGCCGCCGCACTGGCCGGGGTCCTCCTCGCCTGGGCAACCGGCAACGGTGGCGTCAATCGGCTGATGGATGCCGTGATGGACTCGATCATCGCCAATGTCACCGGCCCGTAGACTCGGCGGAACCGACGCCGACGCCCACACGGCCACCAGGAAACTCGTGCGGACGTCGGGCGAGCGTGGCCAGAGCACCGTCGAGCTCGTGCTGGTCCTGCCGGTCGTCGTGATGGCGATGTTGGCCGTCGTTCAGATCGGGTTGGTCGCACACCAGTACCTCGTGGTCTGGCACGCCGCCCGGGAATCGGCGCGGGCGGCCGCGGTCGCACCGGATCAGCAGACGGCCCGAACCGCCGCGCTGGCGGCCGGAACCGCGCTCGACCCG
This sequence comes from Acidimicrobiia bacterium, assembly GCA_029857855.1. GTDB lineage: Bacteria > Actinomycetota > Acidimicrobiia > Acidimicrobiales > SZUA-35 > JAHELU01. The sequence goes on from JAOUGG010000468.1 coordinate 2,692, forward strand.
GCCCGGCTGACGGTCGCTCTCGAGGGCGGCACCTCCACCGGCGAGCTGATCACCTCGTCGCTCACCTACCGGGCGGCCACCGACGTGCCCGTCGTCGGCCGCCTCGTTGGCGACGTCACCCTACGGGCGGAGGTGACCATGCGGGTCGAGTAGCCCGGCCGGGGTCGACGGTCAAAACGGCTCGGGGAGTCCGAGTGTGTTGACAAGCAGGGCCAGCGCCGCCATCTTGTCGAGCGGTTCGTTACCGTTGCCGCACTTCGGTGACTGCACACACGACGGGCACCCGGTCACGCACGGGCAGGCGTCGAGGATGTCGGCGGTGGCCGCCAAGTGCCGATCGGCGGCCGAGAACGCCAGATCGGCGATCCCCGCGCCGCCGGGATAGCCGTCGTAGATGAAGATGGTCGGCAGCCCGGTGTGGGGAGCAGCCGCGATCGACACGCCGCCGACGTCCCACCGATCGCAGATCGTGAACAGGGGGAGGATGCCGATAGCGGTGTGCTCCGCAGCGTGGAGGGCGCCGGGGAGCGCGAAGTCGCGGATCCCGGCCCGGGCGATCAGTTCCCGCTGCCACTCGTACCAGATCGAGGTCGTCACCAACTCCTCTGGAGGCAGATCGAGATCCTCGGTGGCCAGCGTCTCGCGGCTCCCGGTGGCCTTCACCTGGTAGCCGACGACCTGGGTGGTCACCTTCACCCGGCCGAGGTGCAGCATCGAGCGGCCGACCTCCTTGGCCGATCCGGTGTCGAGTACCTCGATGTCGATCGTCGAGCGGGCCTGGGTCCAGGTCGAACCGTCGTCGGGTTCGACGGTGGCGGTGCGGGCCGCCAGATCGAGGTCCAGCACCTTGAACGACTGACCCCGGTGCAGATACACCGCCCCCGGATGCACGAGATGGGCGGCCCGCGACATCTCCACGGTACCGATGAGATCGCCGTCGTCGTCGACGATCCGCAGCTCGCCACCGGACGCCGACCGCAAGCCGATCCGGTGGAACGGCATGCCCGGTCCGTCCCAGACGGCGCGGGGGAGGCGCCGACCGTCGGGG
>JAOUGG010000469.1 GCA_029857855.1 Acidimicrobiia bacterium
CCTCGTTGTGCACGTTGGTGATTTCGGACCCCCGCATCGACGCGACGACCGCCATGTGCCGTTTGGCCCGGCTGAAGATCACGTTCAACCGTCGCTCACCGCCCGAGTTGTTGATCGGGCCGAAGTTCATCTTGATCCGCCCGTCGGGGCCGGGGCCGTAGCAGACGCTCATGATGATGATGTCACGCTCATCACCCTGCACGTTCTCGAGGTTCTTGACGAAGAGCCCGACGAATTCGGAGTCCTCGGTGCGCATCAACTCCCGCTCGTAGCGCTCGGCGAAGTCGGCGTCGATGGTGGCCAGCTCATCGAGCGAATCCTCGATGGCCGACTGCTGGGCCTCGGAGAAGGCCACGACACCGATCGTGGGCCCGACCGAGTCGCCGCCACTCCGCCGTAACAGACCTCGGACTAGTTCGGCCACGTAGTCGGCCTCCGGAACGTTGCGCCGGTCCCGATACTCGCCGTGGTCACAGAAGTGGTGGGAGATCGGCCGGGCCAGCAGTTCGTCGACCCCGAACCCGACCCCACCATCGGAGCCGTCGGCCCCCGACACCACGATCGGTGGTCGAACCTCCGACCCGGGAGCCGTGTCGGGCACGGTGGCCAACCGCCCCTGATAGAAGGCGTGGTTGCTGTACGCGATCAGCGATTCCGAACGGGATCGGTAGTGCCAGTTGAGCAGCGCCGAGTCGAGCGCCTGATCGGCCTGGGTCAGGAAGCTGTCGGCGTCGAGGGTGACCGACAGACGGAAACCCTCGTCGTCGACGATCACGTCGGAATCGTCGTCGTCGGCCGAGGAGAAGAACCGGGTCGGCGGCATCTGCATGCGATCGCCGACCACGATCACCTGCGGGGCCCGGAACACCGTCGGCACCGCATCCTCGACCGGGATCTGACTGGCCTCGTCGAAGATCACCGCATCGAACCGGGCCTCGGTGAGCGGCAACGTGTCGGATACCGACAGCGGGCTCATCAACCAGATCGGCCGCAGGTCCCGCACCACCACTCCGCTCTCCCCGCTCGACATCTCCCGAATCGACCGGAACCGCATCTTCTTGTCGTACTCCCGCTCGACAATGCGGCGGCCGGCGTTGTAGGTCTTCTTGCGGGCCTTGTCGTGGTCGCTGCGGCCGGCCATCGATGCCTCGGAGTGGGCGACGTTGTCGAGGAACGTCCGCCGGGTCCGGGCCAGGGCGACGGCGGCGTTGGCAGCGTGCAAGTCCCGGTGGATGACGGCCAGACGGGTCACGGCCTCGTCGAGTCGGGCCCCGGTGAACGAGGAGTGATCGATCGTGTCGGCCCAGGCGTCGAGTTCACGGCGGATGACGGCGGCCTCGATGCCGTCGAGCGAGGCGTCGGTGTCGAGCACGACGGTCAGATCAGATTCGCTGTCGGCGGCGAGACCCGACCAGGCCACGAGCGCCGGTTCGAGCGCCACCGGCGTGGACTCGAGGCCCCGACCGATCGCCGCCAGATCGGCCATGGTCGTCCGCTCCCCGACCAAAACGGCCGAGGCCGCAGCCGACAGCCGCGACAGTTGCTCGACCTTTGCCGCGGCCGCCGGGCCGGCGCCGACGCTGTACCGGAACGCCAGGTTGGCGTGGTGCCGGTCGACCAGATCACGCAGGGCCGCCACGTCGGCGGTGCCGTAGCGTTGCCGGCCGTCCTGCTCGACCGCCATGACCGCGGCATTGGCATCGTGGTGGGCGGCCAACTCGGTCAGCACGTCGGTCACCGTTGGCCGAACCTGATGCTGATCGAATCGGTACGACTCGGCGACCAGCCGACGCAGCGCACGCCAGCGCCCGTTCAGAAACCCGAACAGCGACCCCTCCTTCTCCCGGGCCAGCGCCAGGCCGGTGGCGGTGTCGGCGGGACTTAGCGGCGCCGACCAGCGTTCGAGCACCCCGGCGGTGGCGTCGGCCGTGGCCCGCCGTTCCTCCAGCTCCCTCGCCACCGCCCGCAGATCGAGATGGGCCGGGTTCTCGGGATCGAGGGCGGCCAGAGCGGCCGGACCGACATCGGCCGCGGTGCGGATCGCCGGGGCGAAGTCGGCCACGCTGTGAAGTTCGTCGGCGGTCATGGCTCCGGTCGGCGCGGCGGTCGTCGTGGCGGCCGTCGTGGCGGCGAGCGGACCGGCGCCAACCAGGCGGTCGCCTCCACCATCGGCGGCGACCACAAGCTCCTCGGCCGCCGCTCGAAGCTCGCCACCGACCCGGCGACAGACGGCGATCACATCCCCGCCGGCGATCACCGACGGCCGGATACGCAACTCCGGTTGATCGCCGAGGGCCCGGAGCGGTCCGGCCGCCGAGAGCGCGTCGGCCACCCGGTCGAGTGCCGGCCGAATACTCAGCCAACGCCGCGACGACAACCCGTCGACCGGGGCCGCCGGCAGCGTCGACAACGTCAGCAGCGCCAGCCTCTCCACCGCCTCGCCAACCGGCATGCGGTCGTCGGTCGATCGACCGAGCTCGGCCGTCATCGCCTCGAGCGGCCGGGTGACCCGGTCGGCGTCGGCCAGGAGTTCAGCCCGCCACTGCTCGGGATCGGCGGCGCCCGGACCGTCACCGTCACCATTACCGTCGCCGTCGCCGTCGCCGTCGACGGCGCCGTCACCGGCCCCCGCCTCGAGCCAGCGGTGATAGGTGGCCCCCAGCTCCTTCACGAACTGCTTGCGGTCGAGCTGGGAGTCGTGGATGGTGGCGGTCAGCTCCCCCAGCCCGACCTGCCGCAGCCTCTGGGCCACGACGTCGACCGCCGCCCGCTTCTCGCACACGAACAGCACCCTCCGACCCTCCGCCACCAGGGCGGCGAGCACGTTGGTGATCGTCTGGCTCTTCCCGGTTCCGGGCGGGCCCTGGATGATGAACGAGTCGCCCCGTACCGCCCGTTGCACGGCCCGGGCCTGGGCGTCGTCGGCCGGCAGGACCAGCCGTTGGTCCAACCTCAGCGGCCGGGTCGGCGCCGCCGAGGCCGCCACCGGGGCCGAGCGATGCGGGCTGAACAGCTCCTCGAACGGCGAGGCCGCGGTATCGATCTCGGCCCCGCCGAGCACCTCGTCGTAGTCGCGGGCCAGGCTCGTGCGGCGGGAACCGAGCATGGCCAGGGTCACCGAGCAGAGGTCGACCTCCCACCGCTCGGCCGACACGTCGGCCATCTGCCGGCTGTAGCTGGTACTAGTCCGCTGCCCGAGCCCGGTCCCCGAGCCTGGATCCGCCACCGAATCGACGCTGGTCTCGACTGCGGACTGCCGCCGGGGACGGGGCGCTGCACCGGCCAGTTCCCGCATCGGGAGGTCGGACGGCAGCACGAACCGCTGGTAGAGGGCCAGGCCGAGCGGCCGCCAGTCGTCGTGATCGTAGGAGTGCTCCTGTCGCCGCCACCGCCCCGAGCTGGCCAGTGTCTTGGCCCGACGGCGTCGGAAATTGTCGACCCGCAACCGGGCCTGCCGGCGCAGCAGCTCGATGCGGGGTTTGGTCACCAGCTCGATCGACACCTCGGGCGCCGTCCGCTGGACCTGTTGTTCCAGGTCGGCCACGAACCCCGCCACCTCGTCCGGGTCGACGCCGACGGTGGTGGGCAGCGCGATGTCGAACCGGCTCTTGAACACGTGGCGCAGGATCGGGTTGACCGTGGCCTCGTCGGTGCCGGTTTCGAGCTGGTAGCGGACCGTCACCCCCTTCTTGCGTGTCAGCTCGGCCGGCACCACCAGCAGGGGTGACGAGATCGT
>JAOUGG010000470.1 GCA_029857855.1 Acidimicrobiia bacterium
GGCTTGTGCCTGGGGATGCAGGTCATGACGATCGAGTTCGCCCGCGACGTCCTCGGTCTCACCGGCGCCCACTCGAGTGAGTTCGACACCCAGGATTCCACCACCGCCCATCCCGTGATCGACCTCATGGACGCGCAACGGGGAGTGACCGACATGGGCGGCACGATGCGTCTCGGTGCCTACGTCGCAGTTCTGAAGCCCGACAGCCAGGTGGCCCGGATCTACGGAGAGACCGTTGTCAGCGAGCGCCATCGCCACCGCTACGAGTTCAACCCTCGCTACATCAACCGATTCGAGGAGGCGGGATTCCGCTGCTCGGGCACGTCGCCCGACGGGAAGTTGGTCGAGTTCATCGAATTGGAGGGGCACCCGTTCTGGGTCGGCACTCAGGCTCATCCCGAGCTGAAGAGCCGTCCGAACAGGCCGGCACCGCTGTTCGACGCGTTCATCGCCGCCAGCCTGGAGCGGGCGTCCGAACTCGATCCCGACCGCTTCCGCCGTCCGTCGGATGCACCGGCCGGCCGCTCCGACACGACCAACGGGAACGGCGCAGCCGGATCGGCCGGCGACACGGTCGTCGGCCTGGAATTCGTCGGTGACTGAGGCCGTCAACTCCTCGCCGCCGGAATCACCGGAGACGATGAAGGGTCGGATGCCCTCTGATGCCTTCTACCCGGTGGCCGAGACGCTCATTTACACTGGCGCAGTTGTCGACTTCCGCCAGCTCGTGGTCAGCGACCGCGACGGCCATCGCTTCCAGCGCGACGTCATCCGCCATCCGGGAGCCGTTTCGATCATCCCGTTCGACGGCACCAACGTCACCCTGGTGCGCCAGTACCGGGCCGCCATCGACGGCGACCTCTACGAGATCCCGGCCGGCAAACGCGACGTCAGCGGTGAGCCTCCCGAGATCACCGCCCGCCGGGAGCTGGCCGAGGAGGTTGGTCTCGAGGCAACCGAGGTCGAGTTGTTGGTGAACATGCACCATTCACCCGGTTTCTGCGACGAGTACGGATTCATTTTCGTCGCCCGGGGTCTGAGCCCGGTGCCCACCGATCGTGAGGGTCCGGAGGAGCAGGTGATGACGCTTCACACCGTTGCGCTCGACGACGCGGTCACCATGTGCCTCGATGGCCGGATCACCGATTCGAAGTCGATGATCGGATTGATGGCATTGTCCATCCACGAGGGTCGTTCGTAGCCGGGCCGGCCGAGGTTGCCGTCGATGCCCGGTCCGACCCACGTCATCCATCTCGCCACCAGATTTCTGGGGTCGCTCGACCCCCGTCCGCCGTCGGCGTCCGATCGCGCCTGGGTGCGCGATCACCTGGCCGACGGCGAGTTCGCCGTCTGGGCGGCCATGAGTAACCCCGACCAGCGCCATTCGATCCAGGTGGCGCAGGGCGTCGACGCGGTCGTGGAGGCAAAGGATCGGCGAGACGTAGACGGCGACTGGCCATCGGCCGAGGTGAACGGGTTCGAGTCGGCGGGCAGCCGCCGGGCGATCATGGTCGCCGCCGCGCTGCTGCACGATTCGGGCAAGAACGTCTCGGGCCTCAACACCTGGGCCCGGGTCGGCGCCACGCTGCTGCGACCGGTGGTGGGCCGCTCCGTAGTCGAGAGCTGGTCGGCGGCGGGGGGAGCGCGCCGTCGGCTGGCCGATTACTGGCGTCATCCTGAGATCGGCGGCCGGGTTCTCGAGGCCGCCGGGTCGCATCCGCTGGTGTCGAACTGGGCGGCGGAACACCATCGTCCGGCTGCGTCCTGGTCGGTCGATCCGGCGCTCGGCCGAATTCTTCGGGACTGCGACAACGACTGACCCGGGGCTCGCAACGGTGTTAGCCCGGCCTGTGTGACGAAGTGTTTCGATAGATGCTGCAACCGGCACGATATGGTACAGTTCCGTCCGAAACGTGGTCGACTTACGCAGTGGGGAGAGTGAGTGAGAAAACGACTAGGGGTGCCTCTGCTGATTGTTTTGGCCGGGATTCTGCTCGTTGCCAGTCCGGCAGCTGCGGAGGGTGAGGCGGTTCAGGTACGTCTCCAGGTCAGGGATCCCGAGGGCGAACGGATTCCGGTTCCTGATGTTGCTTTCACCGTCACGGACAGCAACGGTGCGGACGTGGGAGCCGGAGTCACCGATGCCGAGGGCATCTTCCGGTTGGAGGTGCCCGGTGCCGGCGAGTACACCGTGGCCATCGATCCGGAGTCCTTTCCCGAGGGGGTCACCCTCGACGACCCGGAGGCCTCCAGTCGAACCATCAGCCTGAACGAAGGCGCGACCGGCAACGCCATCTTTGCCCTCAGCGCGGCCGACGGTGGGGGCGGCTCGACCGAAAGCGGTATTTCGGTCCGGCGGGTGGCCCAGTTGACAATTGACGGTCTGAAGCTCGGGCTGTTCCTCGGCATGGCCGCCATCGGCCTGAGCCTCATCTTCGGCACGACTGGCCTGGTCAACTTCGCCCACTCCGAGATGATCGCCATGGGGTACTTCGCCGCCTACTTCTTCAATTTCTACGGCCTGGCCGGCATTTTCGGGTTCCTGGCCGGGCTGCCGGGCCCGTTCGGTGGCGGGGTCAACCTGGTCTTCGCCACGTTGTTGGCGGTTATCGTCGGCGCCGGCTTCGGCTGGTTGCTCGACGTAGTGGTGTTCTCCCCGCTGCGGCGCATGGGGGTCTCCCTCATCGCCCAGCTGGTGGTGACCATCGGACTGTCCATTGTGTTGCGCTATGGCTTCCTGCTGGTGTTCGGTGGCACCCAGCGTTTCTATGCCGACTACACCGCCCAGCGGGCCCGAACGTATCTCGGGCTCGTCGATCTGACCAACAAGGACTTCATCACCATGGTGATCAGCGTGGTGGTCCTGGTGGCCGTCGGGCTGGTCCTGGCCAAAACCCGCATCGGTAAGGCAATGCGAGCGGTGTCGGACAACCGTGACCTTGCCGAGAGTTCCGGCATCGACGTTGAGCGTGTCATCCGGCTCGTCTGGGTGGCCGGTGGTGCGTTGGCCGCGCTCGGCGGTGTGTTCCTCGGCCTGTCCGAAACGGTCAACTGGCTCCTCGGCTTCCGCATGCTGCTCCTCATCTTTGCCGGCGTGACGCTCGGCGGGTTGGGTACGACCTACGGTGCCTTGGTCGGCTGTCTGTTGGTAGGCATGGGTATTCAGCTGTCAACGCTGTTCATCCCCATCGAGCTGAAGAACGCCGGAGCGTTGGCGGTGCTGATCGGAATCCTGATGTTCAGGCCACAGGGAATTCTCGGTCAAGCGGAAAGGATCGGTTGACATGATGCTGGCATTTGACTTCGGGCGGGTCATGCAAGAGTCGGTGACCCAGGCCTTCGGCCCCCAGGCCGTGGTGTTCGCCATGGCCTGTATTGGTCTCAACATCCACTTCGGCTACACCGGCCTGCTCAATTTCGGTCACATTGGTTTCCTGCTCGCCGGAGCGTACGGAACAGCCATTGCCATCACATCGTGGTCGGTCAACCCGGTGCTGGCCATTGGCGTCGGTATCTTGTTTGCCCTCGTCCTTGGCTTGATCCTCGGTCTGCCGACGTTGAGGCTACGGGCCGACTACCTGGCCATTGTCACGATCGCAGCGGCGGAGATCCTCAGACTTCTGGCCCGGTCCACTGCCTTGCGGGGCGTTACTCGTGGCGCTGAAGGCCTCAACGAGTGGGCCGGCGCCTATCAGGACGCCAATCCTTTCACCCAGATCGTCGAGTTCGGC
>JAOUGG010000471.1 GCA_029857855.1 Acidimicrobiia bacterium
CCCGGCGGTGGTGGCCGGCGATCAGGACCGCCTGCGCCGCGGCCTGGCGCGAGACGACCTGTTCACCGTGGTGTCGGAACACTTCCTGACCGACACCGCCCGCTACGCCGACATCGTGCTCCCGGCTGCCATGGCCACCGAGCACCCCGATCTGATGTTCTCCTGGGGCCATCTGTACCTGACCCATGCGCCGAAGATGGTCGAGCCGCCCGGCGACTGTGTGCCCAACACCGAGCTGTTCCGCCGGCTGGCCAAGGTGATGGGCGTCGACGATCCGTGGTTCGACCTGGCCGACGACGAGCAGCTGGCGCTGGCCATGGACTGGACCGCCCCGCAGATGGAGGGCATCACCCTCGACCGGCTCCGAACCGACGGCTACGCCCGGCTCAACCTGCCGGCCCCCGACGACTACGCCCCCCACGCCGAGGGCGGATTTCCGACACCTTCGGGCAAGGTCGAGCTCTCCGCGTCGATGGCCGCCGGCGGCAACTTCGTCGCCCCCCTGTTCCGCCAGGGCATTCCCGGCAACCAGGACGGTGGGGAGGTCGCCGCGCTCCCCACCTACCAGCCGCCGACCGAAACCGGTGCCGGTGACGGCGGAACGTTCCCGCTGTCACTCATCTCTCCGAAGGCCCACGCATTCATGAACTCACAGTACGGGAACATGGACAAACAGTTGGGCCAGCAGGGTCCGCAGGCGTGCCGGATCCATCCGGTCGACGCCGAGGCCCGGGGGATCACCGACCGCTCGCTGGTGCGGGTGTTCAACGACCGCTCCGAACTGCAGGCCATGGCCCGGGTCACCGACTCGGTGATGCCGGGTGTGGTCTCGATGCCTATGGGCCACTGGTCGTCACCGGAGTACGGCGAGGCCACCGTCAACGCCCTCAACTCCGACCGATACGCCGACATCGGACGGGCTCCGACATTCTCCGACACCGCGGTCGAGGTGGAGCCGATCACCGGCGACTCATGACGCCCGTTCTACCCTGAGATCTTGACACGCCGAGGCCGTGGGGCTGAGATGGCGCTGGGAACGAGACGACAGGAGAGACCGTGGCTGATTGGACCCGAGCGTGTGAAGTCGACGACGTCGACACCGAGGACGTCATCGGCGTCGAGATCGACGGGACCCGGTACGCCGTCTACCGTTCGCCCGACGACGAGTTCCACGCCACCGACGGCTACTGCACCCATGAGAAGTTCCTCCTCGCCGACGGCCTCGTCATGGACAACATCATCGAGTGCCCGAAGCACAACGGTCGGTTCGACTACACCACGGGCGAAGGCAAGGGCGCCCCGATCTGTGAGGATCTGAGGACCTACCCGGTCAAGGTCGAGGACGGCACCGTCTTCGTCTCGCTGGGCTGAGACCGGTCGGATGGAGCCGGTGAGGGCGGCCGAGCCGGTCGAGCGCATCGTGATCGTGGGAGCCGGGGAATGCGGGGCGCGGGCCGCTTCCGCCCTTCGCGAACGCGGCTTCCCGGGTTCGATCCACCTCGTCGGTGCCGAGCCGCATCACCCCTACGAACGCCCGCCGCTGTCGAAGGCGTCGATGATCGACGAAGGTGATCCAGAGCCAACCATCGTGGCCGACGAGGCGGTGTTCGCCGAGCGCGACATCGAGTTCCTGGCCGGCACCACGGTGACCGCCATCGACCGTTCGGCCGCCACTGTCCGGCTCGACGACGGGCGCACGCTGCCGTATGACCGCCTGCTGCTGGCGACCGGGGCCTCCGCTCGTTCGCTGCCGATACCCGGAGGCGAGCACGCGCTCCTACTCCGCACCTTCGACGACGCCCAGCGCCTGCGCCGGCGGCTGACTGCGGGCCGGGGCGGGGTGCGGGTGGTGGTCGTGGGCGCCGGTTTCATCGGGCTCGAGGTCGCGGCGTCGGCCCGTCAACTCGGCTGCGATGTCACCGTGTTGGAGATGGCCCCGCGGGCGCTGGCCCGAGCGGTGCCCGCCGAGATCGCCGAGGTCCTCGTGGAACGTCATCTCGCCGAGGGCGTCGACATCCGTTTCGGAGTTCGGACCACCGCCATCGAACGGGCGGACGGCGGCTTCCGCGTCATCCTCGCCGACCAGGATGAACCGCTCGCCGCCGATGTCGTCGTCGCCGGGGTCGGGGCGTCGCCCAACGTGGCGCTGGCCGCCGACGCAGGTCTCGCCTGCGACAACGGTGTCGTCGTCGACGCCCACCTGCAGACGTCCGACCCGGCCGTCTACGCCGCCGGCGACTGCTGCATCGCCCGGCACGACCTGTTCGACGGTCGCCCGATCCGCCTGGAGAGCTGGCGCAACGCCTACGACCAGGCCGACATCGCGGCGGCCAACATGACCGGCGACACCGCGGTTCACACCGCCGTGCCCTGGTTCTGGTCCGACCAGTACGACCTGGGTCTGCAGCTGGCCGGCCTCTTCGACGTCGTGGCGACCACCTGCTCCCGTGACCGGCCCGACGGCGTGTCGGTGCTGTTCGGACTCGACGACGACGGGCGCCTGGTGGCCGTGGCCGCCGTCGGCACCGGCGCCGCGGTGGCCAAGGACGTCCGGGTGGCGGAGAAGATGATCGCCGCCCGCAGCCATCCGGACGTCGATGATCTCGTCGACCCCGACACCAACCTGAAGTCTCTGCTTCGCAGGGATTAGCGGGCGGCTCAGACGTCGGGGTGGTACGACGCGATGGTCTTCACATAGTTGGCCCGCTCGAATGCCGAAGGATCCGGCACCGATGCCTGGCTCACGCTTCCCCTCGCCTGGTCGAGCGACTCATACGATCGCTCGTCGAACCAGCGACTCAAATCGGCGAGCACCGTGGCCGCATGGCTCGGACCATACCGGAGGAGGGCCGAGGCCATCATCACCACGTCGGCTCCGACCAGGACCATCTTCACCGCCCCAACCCCGTCATGAACTCCGGTGGTGGCCGCCAGGTGGGCGTCGACCCTCCCCCGCAGAATGGCGATCCAGCGGAGTACGAGGCGCATGTCGGCCGGTGTGCTCAGTTCCAGGTTGGGGGCCACATCGAAGGTCTCGAGGTCGATGTCGGGCTGGTAGAAACGATTGAACAGGACCAGACCGTCGGCACCGGCCGACGCCAGCCGCCGCGCCATGTTGCCCGGTGAGCTGAAGAACGGCCCGATCTTCACCGCCAACGGAATGGAGATCTCCGAGCGCACCTTCTCCACCAGGCGCAGGTAGCGATCCTCGACCTCCGCCGCCGTCCGATCGGGATCGGCGGCCAGATGATAGATGTTCAACTCGACGGCGTCGGCCCCCTCCCCCTCGAGCGCGCTGGCGTAGTGGGTCCAACCACCGTCGGAGGTGCCGTTGAGGCTGGCGATGACCGGCACCGTCAGCTCATGCTTGGCCGACACGAGCAGATCCAGGTAGCGGTCGGCGCCGGTGTTGTAGTCGTCCATCTCCGGGAAGTAGCCGCCATGGGCCTCCGGGTTGAACGAGGCCTCGTCGGCCTGGTGGTAATCGAAGATCATCGCCTCGTGAACGACCTGTTCCTCGAACAGCGATGGGAGAACGACGGCCCCGACACCCGCTTCCTCCAAGGCGTGGAGCGAGTCGAGCGACCCGGTCAGCGGTGAGGCCGACGCCACCAGCGGGTTGCGGAGTCGCAGTCCGAGGTAGTCGGTGCTCAGATCGGTTCGAACGTCGTTCATGGCCGCACCTCCGCTTGTTGCGCCGGAACACCACCTGCATCTGGATCGGCGGGTG
>JAOUGG010000472.1 GCA_029857855.1 Acidimicrobiia bacterium
CCCATCGAGTGGTTCGTCCACCGTTTCGTCTACCACGCTCCAGCGATTCGGACCCTGGAGGTGATCTTTCGGGTGCACACCGCCCATCACTTCGCCTACTACCCGACCTGGCGCTACACGACCAACGGGCCACCGCGACGCCTGCGGGTGGTACCCGGGCGAGCCCCAGAGGTCCAGACGGACCGAGCCGGCAACTCGGCGGTCAGGCTCGCCCACTTCAGCTGGTACATGGCCATTGGAGCGGCTGTGGTCTGGCTACCGGCCTGGCTGTTCACTCGGTCGACCCCGTTCCTGGTCGGCCTGGTGCTGGCATCGGCCGCGGTGTCCAACCTGTTCATCGTGGTGCACGACACCATCCATCGACCTGGGAGTCATCGGTTCGTGGAGGCACAGCCGTGGTTCCAGTTTCTCGACCGCCACCACTGGATCCACCACATCGACCTCGGCGCCAACCTGAACTTCCTGCTCCCCCTGGCTGATCTGCTGTTCGGCACTCTGCGGGTCACGGTCACACCCGAGGAAGAAGAGCAGCACGGCACCTTGGCTGCGGCCAAAGCCCGCCAGTCGGGTCAGGGCGAGCGGGCCTTACGGGCTGCTACAGCCTGAATTCGAGTGCGGGTCGCCCTGGTCTGCCCCTACAGTCTCGACACGCCCGGCGGCGTGCAGGGTCAAGTGCTGGGGCTGGCGACCGAGCTCCGGTCTCTCGGTCATCACGTCGACACTCTGGCCCCCGGTAACGCTCGCTCGTCCCAACCCTCGCAGCAGCTTCGAAACGGCTCGGGCGGTCATCTCGCAGTGGGCCGCCCGTTCGGTGTGCCCGTCAACGGCTCAACCGCCCACATGGCCCCGCATCCAGCGGCTGCCCGGAGAACCCACGACGTGCTCAAACGGGGCAACTATGATGTGGTGCACCTCCAAGAGCCGCTGGCTCCCAGCATCACGCTCCCGGCGCTCGCACTGACCTCGGTGCCGCTCGTCGGCACGTTCCACGCCGCTGGCGAACGAACCCCCTACCAATTACCGGGGCTGGCGCCGATGTTGCGGCGGCTGGCTCGACGGCTGGGCGCCCGAGCCGCGGTCTCCGCCGCTGCGGCCGAGCTGGCACAACGTCACCTCGGTGGCAACTACCACATCGTCGGGAACGGGCTCGACCCCGTTCATTTCGCCACACTGCATCCGCCTCGTCGGGAACCCCACACCATCATGTTCCTTGGGCGCGACGAACCCCGCAAGGGGCTGCCCGTACTGCTTGAGGCGATGCGGCTGCTCCCTGACACGACGGTGCTCTGGATCGCCGGGCCGCGACAGCCCATTCGGGAACCTCGCCAGCGAGAAGATCACCGGCTGCGCTGGCTTGGACCGTTGGACGAGGTGGCCAAGGTCGACCGGCTGCGGCGAGCGTCGGTCGTGTGCGCACCGTCGCTTCGCGGCGAGTCGTTCGGCATGGTCCTCCTCGAAGCCATGGCCGCCGGCACGCCGGTCGTAGCCAGCGATCTACCCGGCTACCGGGCGACCACCGGCTCAAAGCCACCCGCCGCACTGCTCGTGCCCCCGGGCGACGTTGCCGGCCTCGCCCGCGCCCTGCGAGCGGTCCTCGACCAGGGGGCCCTCCGCCGAGCCCTCGGCCGCGCCGGAGTTACCCGGGCCCAACACTTCACAGTCAACGCGCTCGCCTGCCGCTACGTCGACCTGTACCGCGCCGTCGGACCAGAACCGACTCGGCGCAGATCACGAGCGTGATCGAGACTCGCGTGTTACGGGCGTCGTGCCCGGGGCTTTGACGAGCGGGCCGAGATCAAGGACCGCCCGACGGTGGATCTGGTCGAACCGAGGAGTTGTACCGGCTCCAGCTGCGGCTCCACATCAATCGGTACCTCGGAGCGTCGAAGGTCTCAAAGCTGCAGCCACTCCATATTCGTGAGTGGTATGCGACCCTCGTGCGAGAGTCAGGCTTGCATCCGACCACTGCGGCCAAGGCCTACCGGCTGTTGCGATCGATCCCAAATAGAGCGGTTGAGGACCGACTGCTCGCTTCCCAAGCTTCGGAAACAAGCGCCCCAGCGGAGCGGATTTGGACGTCGTCAGCTCCCGATGATGTCAAATACCCGGGAGTTCCCGAAGTCTGGTTTCCTTGGGGCTCTTCAAACATGCCAACTCGCAGGCCTCTGGTTGGGGTGAGGTGTGTGATTCGCACCACGAAGTCGGTGCCAGGCATTTGGGATTACCTCGACGCCGGAGAGACAGCCCGACCGCCTGCGAGTGCCGGCTCTCAGCGGTCTCTGCGTTCCGCTCGAGACGCCACGGCTTCACGATGTCCGTCCAGACCTTCCAGCCAGCAGCTCCGACCGCCGCTGCGACCAGGACTCCCACCTCCCAGTCACCCTCCCAGTCCAGTGCGCGCACAACCGCAGCCCCCAAGCCCAATGCGATCAGGGCACCAATCACCATGTACGGAATCACGGTCTTGAGAGATGGACCGTTCATTCTCAACCTCCCTTCAGCGAACAGTAGCTGACGTCGTCATAGACCGTCATGGGTACCGGTCGGTATCGAGTGCTCTGAGCGCTGAGTGACACATCGTCGATCGTGTGCTCCCGCCGGCGTTCGATCAGAAGTGACCTTCGGCGGTGGTGGCGCCGTCCACGGTTCGTGATACTTGAGGTCGGCGAGCAAGAGGAGTGATCATGGGCCCAGCCGTTCGATCGGCTCTCCGCCTGGTGGCGCTGGTGACGGTTGTCGGCCTTGTCGTCGGCGGCTGTGGCTCCTCTGCTACCGAGCAGGTTGGACCCGGACCGGATGTGGGACCCGTGGAGCCAGCTGGACCGGAGTCACCGGTCGGACCCATCGGCGAGGAACAAGGAGTTCCTGGGTCGGCGAACATCACCACTGAGACGAGGGAGGTCGACTCCTTC
Organism: Acidimicrobiia bacterium; assembly: GCA_029857855.1. GTDB lineage: Bacteria > Actinomycetota > Acidimicrobiia > Acidimicrobiales > SZUA-35 > JAHELU01. The sequence goes on from JAOUGG010000472.1 coordinate 2,913, forward strand.
GACCGGTTCGTCTTCAACAGCGAAGGCGACGTCGTGCTGGTCCAATCGTCGCGGACCAGTCTCTCGCTGACCGGAGACGACAACCTGCATGAATACATCGAAACCGTCATCGATGACTCGACCTTGACGATCTCGACGACGGCTGGAACCGACATCGCACCGAGTCGCCCGATCATCTTTCGAGTCGGGGTGGCAGGTCTCTCGACCGTCGAGCTGCAGGGTGTCGGCATGATCAGCGCCGAAGAGTTCGAGAGCGGCATGCTCTCGGTGATCCACTCCGGAGTCGGCGATATCCGCATCGACGGTCTCCGAGCTGATCAGCTCATTGTCGATCACCGCGGCGTTGGACACATCACGGTGAGCGGTGAAGTCGACGATCAGCAGGTGTCGGTGTCGGGCGCCGGCGAGTTCGACGGCGCCGAACTGGTCATCCGGGTGGCCGAGGTCCAAGCTACAGCGACGGGCAAGGTGACCGTCTGGGTGACCGAGGAGCTCTCGTCCACGGTTTCGGAGTTGGGCCGCGTCGCGTTCTACGGCGCTCCCAGCGTCGACCAGCAGGTCTCGGGTCCCGCAATCATCATCGTCCACGGAGACGGTCCACAAACCAGAAGCAGCACTCCGGGTACCGGCCAGATCCTGAGCATCTTCGGAGATGCAGGTTTTGCCGTCTTCGCCTGGGACAAGCCGGGAAGTGGCGCCTCGACGGGGGAGTTCGAGGAGGGTCAGATGCTGCGCCAGCGAGCCAGGATACTTGCAGACGCCGTTGCGGTCCTCGAGGAGCATCCGGATGTCGACGCCGAGCG
>JAOUGG010000473.1 GCA_029857855.1 Acidimicrobiia bacterium
CGTCGACCTCCAAATCGAGGAGTGAGTCGCCGTGGACCGACAGGTGGGTGACCTCCCGGCCGCCCGATTCCCCGGTCTCGGGATCGGTCGCTGTGACTTGGTCGCCGACCTGGATCTCGTCGATTGATTTCGTCGAGCCGTCAGCCATGACCACTCCGGTCCCGGCAGCGAACGAACAGGTTGCTGCACGGGTCGCCCCCCGAACGGCGTCATCAGCGGCCCCAGCCCCGGCCCGGGCCGCCCGCCAACCCCGGAACACCGAACCGGCCTTGGCCAACACCCCACCAGTGGCCCCACCGATTGCGGCGTCGCGTGCCACTCGACGAGCCGAAATCGTGCCGTTCCCGGTGAAACGTTGCTCGACCACCGATGCCGCTGCGCCACTGACCGCGCCACCAACCACCGCAGCACCAACCGTGGAAGCACCATAGGAGGCAGCAATGGCGGCTCCCGCCCCACCGGTGACCACCGTGACCGCCACGATCGCAGCAACAATGGCGATCTCCTTCTTGTGCTCAACCACAAACGACCCGGCCGACCCAACGGCCTTCTTGATCGAGTTGAACCCCCACTCCCCGGTCGGATCGGTGATACGCAACGGGTTGTTGTAGGCGTACCCATACCGGTTCAACCCATCCTCAGCGGTGTCGGGCTGAGTGAACTGGCCCACCAACGGGTCGTAGTAGCGGGCCCCGAAATACAACAGGCCGGTGCCGACATCATCACGCTGCCCAGTGAACGACAGATCCGACGGTCCACCAGCCACCGCCGAAGCGTTCGATCGTGGCGATCCGAATGGGGTGTTGCGGCGGACCTCCTGATCACCGGACCACGAACGAGCCACGGTCGGCGTGCCGAGATGGTCGGTGGCCTGGGACCACAACCGGTCGTTTACATCCCAGGTGGCTACCAGCATGTCACCGAGTGTGATGGAGATAGTTTCCCGGCTGGTGTTGTCGAGTTCGAACCCGTCCCGGTAGTACCACGCCGAGACCGACCCGACGGTGCGTTTCACCCGCTCACCCTCAGCGTTGTACAAGAACTGAGCCGACGAAGCGCCCGACGTCGATGCCAGGTTGCCCAACACGTCATAGGTCGACGTCGTGGTCTGCCCACCGACCACCGCCGTCAACCGGTTCCCGGCAGCGTCGTAGGTATAGGTGTTCGAACCGGCCACCGACGGGGCATGCGCATGCCCGGATGAGTACGTGTAGGAGCCATTCACCGTGCCAGTACCCGACGCCGAGGTGATGTTCCCCAGGCGGTTGTAGGTGTACACCGACTGGAACGGCTCCGGCCCCGCGTTGTCCGTGGTCGTGGTCCCGCAGTCGCCGGCTGAGCGGGTCCATGCCCTGGTCAACCGGGATGCCGCATCGTAGGTGGCGCACATGGTGGTGGTGCCACCCGGCCCGGATTCTTTGACTTTGGTCAACTCTTCGTTGCGGGTGAAGGTGTGCTCGAACTTCTGCAGCAACCCGGCCGGCCCGTTGGTGGTGGCTGTGATGCGATGACACCGTTGCGCGGATCGTAGGTGTAGGCGCATCCAGAGACCGACAGCGCGGTAATCCCACCCCGAATTCACAGCCTGCTGCGCGGTCGAGGCGGCCGTCCTAGCCGGCCGGGTCCGCGCCGAGTGAGCGTTGGACGCTACCGGTAGACGTCACGGCGATGGCCGACTCGCACGACATGAACCACGAGGCGAGCATCAATCACTTCATAGACGATCCGGTAGTCGCCGACCCGAACTCGATACACCGAATCCTCCCCGGCCAGCTTGGTGCAACCCGGCGGGCGAGGCTCATCGGCAAGGAGATCAATAGCAGCCCGCACTCTCTGCTGGTCGACTCGTCGAAGCTTGGCGATCGACTTCACCGCGCGGCGCGCAACCACGACGTGGTAGCGGCTCACTCGAGCCCCAGCATCGCCTTCACATCATCCCAGGGCACGTAATCGTCATCGGCTCTGGCCGCCTCGAGTTCTCGACGATCATCAACATCATCAGCAATCTCGACAAGACGATCGAACGCATCAGAGTCGATGATCACCGCGACGCGTCGCCCGCGGCGCGTCACCGAGATCGGTTCACCCGAACGACGAGACTCCTCGATCACCTCGGCCAACCTGTTGCGGGCTTCGCTGACTGCCACTTCACTCATGTACGAATCGTACAACTAGCGGACGCGCTCCACAACACATCCCGATCAGAGAGCGGGCCACTCGTGCCGGTTCGTGCTCGCTGTTCCTGGTATCTCCGTGGGGGCCACCAATCGAGAGATATCGCCAAGTCCGGATCTGTGAAGGCCAAAGTCGACTCGTCGAGCCACCGCCAGCTGAGCCGCTCCGTCCATGTCTCCTCGATCTCGCCTGCCCTGAGCAGCAACTCGATGCCGTCATTCTCGAGAAGCAGCTCAGCGAAGTCGTTGGTTTCGGTCGAGGTCCTGATCATCAGCGAGCTGATCTCGCCAGCGGGCAGCTCTTCGAGAGCTCGCCATCTCCCCTGTCCCGACCCGGCGGATTGCCGGTCACAACCCGGTTCCCGAAAACGCCGACTCGGCGACCGGTATACTTAGCTGCGTGACCAGCCCCCACATCACCGTCGACCACCAGATCATGGGCGGTGTGCCCTGCGTGGCTGGCACGAGAATCCCGGTCGCCACGATCGTGTCGATGGTGGCCGGGGGCACCACGATCGCATCGATCGTCGAGGACTTCCCACAACTCACCAGTGAGTCGGTCTACGCCGCACTCCAGTACGCAGCCGACGCGGTCCGCGAACGTGAGCTGCCCCTGCCCGAGAGCGCGTGAGATTCCTCATCGACGAGTGCCTCCGCCAACAACTCGCCGTCGCGCTCACCGACCTCGGCCATGACGCCATCCACGTCACCGACGCCGGCCTGGCCGGAAGACCCGACAACGAGATCATCGACCTCGCCCGCCGAACGCACAGTTCGTGCACCAGCGCCACGGTTGGCAGGCGATTCCGATCGTGACGAAATCTGTCCGGCTTCGCTACTCAGATCTCCCAGAATCCGTCGACCTCCGAGTGCCGACGCCCAGCGGGTTCGCTGACGCCGCCGTGGCAGCGTCTGCTCGGCGTGGCCGGGGGATGCCTACTGATCGCCGCCGGGACGGCCAACCTCGCGATCGCTGACGGCTCGCCGCTCCTGTTCGTGGGGATGCCCGGCTACGCCGCCTGGCTCGTGTGGCTGCTGGCGACCGGCGTACGACTGGTGCGCGTTCGAACAGCTGACCGTCCTGACGAGGTATCGAACTCCAACGGGAAGGAATGATGGAACCCGGCATCGAGGCAGCCGCGATCGCCGCAGCGCTAGGTGGGTTCCCCGGCCGTGCGCCGGTGGTGCGATCGCCGATGCCGCGCTCGAGCTCGATGGAGCGGTCATGGACGTCGTCTCGGTACCAACGGCGGGCCTGATCTCCCTCAACGAGCCCGATCAAGTCGCCCACAACGACGTAGGACCGTCCGGTGCAGGACCCATCGCGGAACTACGGCTTCGGTGCATCGAGGCCCGCCGGGGCTGACGCGACGCACCCGAGAAGGAATGGCCAGGGTCCGGTAGGCGCCTCTGGCCAAAAATCCAAGCGCTTCGGTGCCGTCGGGGCGTTCGATGGCGACCGAGGTCACGAAGACCACGATGGCCAGGGGTATGACGATCACCGAGATCGTCCTGAACTGCCGACGCAGGTATG
>JAOUGG010000474.1 GCA_029857855.1 Acidimicrobiia bacterium
CTGGATCTCCATGACCAGCTCCGGGTTCTCGACCAGGAAGGTCTTGACGTTCTCCCGACCCTGGCCGAGCTGCTCGCCCTCGTAGGTGTACCAGGCCCCGGCCTTCTTGACCAGGTCGTTCTCGACCGCGATGTCGAGCAGGGAGCCTTCCCGACTGATGCCCTTGCCGTACATGATGTCGAACTCGGCCTGACGGAACGGCGGAGCCACCTTGTTCTTCACGACCTTGACCCTGGTGCGGTTGCCGACGACCTCGGTGCCGTCCTTCAACGACTCGATACGGCGGATGTCGAGCCGAACCGAGCTGTAGAACTTGAGAGCACGACCGCCGGGCGTGGTCTCCGGTGAGCCGAACATCACGCCGATCTTCTCCCTCAACTGGTTGATGAAGATGCAGATGGTGCCCGTCTTGCTCAGATTGCCGGTGATCTTGCGCAACGCCTGGGACATCAACCGGGCCTGCAGACCGACATGGGAGTCGCCCATCTCGCCCTCGATCTCGGCTCGAGGGGTGAGGGCGGCCACCGAGTCGATGACGATCACGTCGATCGAGCCCGACCGGACCAGGATGTCGGCGATCTCCAACGCCTGCTCGCCGGTGTCGGGCTGGGAGATGAGCAGTTCGTCGACATCGACACCGATGTTGGAGGCGTACAGGGGATCCATGGCGTGCTCGGCATCGATGTAGGCGCACACACCGCCGTTGCGCTGGGCCTCGGCGACCACATGCATCGCCAGGGTGGATTTACCGGAGGACTCCGGGCCGTAGATCTCCACGACACGACCCCGGGGCAGACCCCCGACACCCAGCGCCAGATCAAGGGCCAGCGCTCCGGTCGGAACGGTGGCGATCTCCATGCCGGGACGCTCACCCATCTTCATCACGGCGCCCTTGCCAAACTGCTTCTCGATGTTGCCGAGAGCCATTTCGAGCGCTTTTTTCTTCTCCACGGAATTGCTCCTGTCTTTCAGGATTTGATTTGGCGGGGGATGACCGGCCGGGCTTCGCCGCACCGGGACTGCAACCCACCCTAAACTCGGGGTGTGACAACCTCGGGGGATGGACTGACGGGCGCCGATGAAAATCGTTCCGGATTCCCGGCAGGGTTCGAGCGATGGCAACTGGTAATCTGGAGATCGGGGAAAACTACAGGCCTGTAGTTCCCCGCCCTCGGGCATCACTGTAGCCCCGAACACTTGTTCGTTCAACTCTCCTGGTGGGAATTATTTGAGAATCTTCGTCGGCACCCTCACCCTGCTGCTGCTATCGGGCATCGTGACGGTCGCGTGCGGCGACGACAGCCCGGAGATCACCGTCGAACAACGGTTGGAGAGCATCGTGGGTGAGGACCTGACGCCGGCCGAGGTCGAGCGCCGGCTGGAGGTGGCGTCGACCCTGTGCACCACCGATCCCGTGGTCCTCGGACTCATGTGGAAGTCGATGTCGGCGCAGCAACTCCGCTTCCAGGACTTCGTGTTCGGCATCCATTGCCCGCAGCGAAGCGTCGAGTACGCCGTGGCCACCGGACGATCGCTCACACCCGAGGCGAACAGCGCGCTGGCCACCGGGGCAGGCATGGAGACCGAGACCGATCCGAGCCCCGACACAATCACCGACTCCACGACCCCGTCGACCCTGAGCCTCCCGACGTCGACGACCGGCCCGTGATGGCACCGGCGACCCGGTGGGGTGGATTTGCCGTGGCTCCACGTTCCATTTCGAGTAGAACTAAGGCATGAGCGAAACCACGGACCCCTTCAGCGCCCCTTTCGGATCACTGTTCGGCGACCGGATGACGGTGGCGGTATGGAACGACGGTGAATATCGCTACTCGGGGCAGGCCGGACCGTTCGAGAACTTCTCCCTTCATCCGGCGACCCACGCCTTCCACTACGGCAGCACCTGCTTCGAGGGTTTGAAGGCCCATCGCCAGGTCGACGGCTCGCTCGCCATCTTCCGACTCGACGATCATGTGGCCCGGATGCGGCAGAGCATCACGAAGCTGCGAATGCAGGCTCCGGAGGCCGAACTGCTACGCACCCTCATCGTCGATGCGGTCGAGGCCAACGCCTCGTTCACGCCGGAACCGCCCGGTTCGTTGTACATCCGCCCGACCTTCATCGGAACGCTCGAGAACATCGGTGCGGCGGCCGCCCCGAGCGATTCCGGCATCCTCTTCGTGATCTGTTCACCGGTCGGCGACTACTTCAAGGGCGGGATCCGCCCGCTGTCGATCTACGTCGAGACCGAGACCCCCCGCACCACGCCCCAGTTCGGCATGATCAAGTCCGGGGCCAACTACGCCATGGCACTCGGCCCGACACTCGACGCCAAACGTGATCACACGGTCGATCAAGTACTGTTCGCCACCGGCGGCGACATCACCGAGACCGGCGCCTCCAACTTCTTTCTGGTCGACGATCAGCGCCTCATAACCCGCAACCTCGATGAGTCCTTCCTGCACGGGGTGACCCGGGCATCGACCCTCACGCTTGCAGCCGACATGGGCTACACCGTCGAGGAGCGCAAAGTGCCGCTCCAGGAGTTGCTGGCCTGGGCCGAGCACGGTGAGGCCTTCCTCTCGGGGACGGCGGCCGTGATCGCCCCCGTCGGCGAGATCGTGATCGGCGACGAGCACATCGAGTTGGGCGACGGCCGGCCCGGCGAGAACACGCTGAAGCTGCGTCAGGCCCTCGTCGACATCCAGATCGGCGCCGCCGAGGACCGCTACGGCTGGCGCACGATCGTCGCCGGCTGAGGAGTTCAGCAGGTAGGTGGAGCGCGAAGCTCCGAACTGCGATGAACTCAAGGCCCAGGGTGGGCGCGAAGCGCCTACCCGCTAGGGCCCTGAGCACCCGGCCTGCGGTCAGAAGCTGATCGCAGCCGACGAGCCGCCGGGCATGAGGCGGAGCCGCAGCATGTTCAGAAGCCCGATGGTGGAGAACTGACGGATCCGCTCCCGATCGCCCGGTAGCTGCAGGGTCGTCGCCGCGTCGGATCCGATGCCGGCGGCGTCGAGACCGCTGATCGCGACACACACCGTGCCGACGGGTCGGCCCTCGGCCTCCGCCGGCCCGGCCACACCCGTGGTGGCCAGCCCGATGTCGGCCCCGAACCGCCGGCGCACCCCGTCGGCCATGGCCCGTGCCGCGGCCTCGGTCACCACCGGCCCTTCGGGCACGTCGAGAAGATCGAACTTGATGGCCGAGTTGTACGCCACGACGCCGCCCCGGAACACCTTGCTGGCGCCGTCGACGGCGCAGATCCGGCCCGCCAGATACCCGCCGGTGATCGACTCGGCGACCGCCAGCGTCAGTCCCCGACGACCGAGCTCACGCAGGACCACGGTCTCCATGTTGTCGTCGTCGGTGGCGAAGACGATGTTGCCCATCAGCGTGCGGAGCAGCTTCTCCTCGGCGGCCAGGACGGCGTCGGCCTGCTCGGCGTCGGGCGCCTTGGCCGTGATCCGGACCTTCAGGCCTTCGACACCACTGGCCAGAAAGGCCAGCGTCGGGTTGCCAAGCTCGTCGAGTTCGTCGATGCGGGGGCCGAGGGTCTCGGCCAGACCCGACTCCGACGCCCCCCATGTCCGCAGCACCCTGGACCGGATGACGGCCGGCTCGCCGGAGCGTGAGATGAGATCGGGGATGACGGTGCCCTCGACCATTTCCTTCATCTCATAGGGCACACCGGGCACCGCGTAGAT
>JAOUGG010000475.1 GCA_029857855.1 Acidimicrobiia bacterium
GACGCGGGCAAGACGGTGCACGTCGGCGACGATGGCCGCATCAACTCCGCCGGCTACTCCCTGGTCGACTACAACCGGGCCGGGGTTCCCCTCATCGAGATCGTGAGCCGGCCCGACATCGCCGGTCCGGAGCAGGCCAAGGAGTACGTGGAGGAGCTGCGGTCGATCCTCGTCGCCATCGAGGCCTCCGACGGCAAGATGGAGGAGGGTTCGCTGCGGGTCGACGCCAACGTCTCGGTCCGCCCCGCCGGTTCCAGCGAGCTGCGTACCCGCTGCGAGATCAAGAACGTGAACTCACTCCGCTCGATCGGCCGGGCCATCACCTATGAGGCCAAGCGCCAGGTGCAGCTCTACGAGTCGGGCGAGAGGCCCGTCCAGGAGACCCGGCACTGGGACGAGGAGGCGGGCCGGTCCCGTCCCGGCCGCTCCAAGGAGGAGGCCGAGGACTACCGGTACTTCGCCGACCCCGATCTGGTTCCGATCGATCCGTCACCGGAGTGGATCGCCGAGATCGCCGCTGCCCTTCCGGCGCTTCCCAAGCAGCGACGCGACGCCCTGATCGAACGGGGCGGCGGGCACGACGAGGCGGCGATCGCCGTTGGCCGTGGCCTCGACGGGCTGGCCCTTGCCGCGATCGATGCGGGCGCCGACGCAGAACGGGTGCTGACCCACGTTCGCAACAACCTGGCCGTCGACGGCGCCGAGCGGCTGGATCCCGTCCAGTTCGCCGAGCTTGTGACGATGGAGACTGGCGGGGCGCTCACCGCGACCCAGGCCAAGCAGGTGCTGGCCGAGATGGTCGAGACTGGCAACGATCCGGCTTCCATCGCCGCGGCTCGGGGCTTCGAGGCCATGGACACCGGTGAGTTGGAGACCCTCGTCGACCAGCTCATCGCCGACCATCCCGAGGAATGGGCCCGGTTCACTTCGGGCGACGACGCCGACCGCAAGAAGATGCAGGGCTTCTTCACCGGCCAGATCATGAAGGCCACGAAGGGTCAGGCCGACGGCAAGATGGTCAATCAACTCCTGTCGGCCAGGGCCGCCGGCTGACGGCGATGCCCGACGGCATGGACGAAGCGCCGTTCCTCAGCCACGTCTTCATCGCCAGCGACGACCTCGCCGCAACCCGCTCACCGGGGGTCGGCCGGTGCCGACCGTCGGCTCGGCCCGATGGCAAGTTTTCCTGACGATCTGGTAAACCAAGAGTGGCGGTTGGGCGTCTAGGGACTTGATGAGGGTGGTGACGATGGTAGGAAGGCAAGGTGGTTCTGCTGCGCCTCGTGCCGAATCATCGCTGCCTTCCCTCTACGACAACCATTACCAAACCATGGTGAGGGTGGCGTCGATGTACGTCGATCAGCGGGAGGCCGCCGAGGAGATCGTCCAGGACGCCTTCGTGAAACTCTTGAAAGGCAACTACCGGATCACCGAAGGCGCCGAGGCGGCTTACCTACGGCGGATGGTCGTTAACGGAGCCCACTCCGCCCTCCGCAAACGTCGAGTGCGTCGGCGTCATGTCCCCGACGAGCCAGGACCCGTCGCAGCGGCCGAGGAAGAGGGTGTCGACCGCAGCGAACGTGAACGGATCCTCCATGCCATACGTCAACTCCCCAGGAATCAGGCTGCCGTGATCGTGTTGCGCTACTACCTCGATCTGACCGAGTCCGAGATCGCCGAGACCCTGGGGATCGCCCGTGGCTCGGTGAAATCCCACGCACACCGTGGCCTGGCCAAACTGCAGAAGATCCTCGGCCCCGACACGGTGGGCGAGCAGCCCGAACATGGGCAATCCGAACACGGGCAATCCGGACACGGGCAATCCGAACACGAGCGGCCTGAAGGCGACGACGCCGCCGACAGGAAACCGAACGAGCAACAGGAGGTGGGCGATGACCTCACCTGATGACTTCCACAACCTGGAGCAGCAAGTGACCCGGGTGCTGCGGACTCATGGCGAGTCGGTCGAGACGTCACCGGACGCCTACGCCCGACTCGTCCGGGCGGTCGAGGGGGCCCCCACCGGGTCCCGGCGGATCCGGCGCCTGCTCTCGCCGCTTCGAGGGGCTGAAGGTCTCATCGCCGTGTCGGGCGATTCGCTTCGACCTCTGGCATTTCTGGCCGCCGTACTGGCGGTTGCCGGTCTCGGCGGCTACAGCCTGTACAGCCTGGCCTCCTCGCCGGCCGACACGGCGACCGCTGCCCCCGCCACCGCCGAGGTGTCGGATCTCGTGCCTCGAGGCGACGGGTCGGCCACCGACGACGAATCGTCGATCGAAGCCGACCGGCTGGATGACGCCGAGGCCACCGCTTCCGAATCCCGCATGGCCGACAGCACGGACGCCTCTCCCCGCTCCTCGGTTCCGTCGGACTCGGCGTCCACCGGTACCGCGTCGGCGGCGGCCAGCAATCCGGTCGAACGGTATGCCGGCCTCACCTACGCGCCCGTCCGCATCTCCGGGCTGGAGGCCGCCCAGGCCTTCCTCGATCTGCTCGGCATCGACGAGGTCCAATTGGAGGAGCGAAACGATCGGGTGATCGTGCGCTCGAACGGAACCTCAGCAACCGCCGACGGCGGCCCGATCATCACCACGCTCACCATCGAATCCGTCGGCGACGGGTTCATGGTGGTCGAGGCCCGTTCCGATCGGCTCGGGCTCTCCATCGCCGGCATCTCCACCACCGATCCGACGGTCGATGACATCGTCGACGACGCCGTCGTGACCGCCCCGATCGAGTTGTCCGGCGCCACATCGGACCCGGCCACCGAGGTCACGATTGCTCTCCGTTCGGTCATCGACGGATCGGCACTGGCTAGCACGTCGACGTCGGCCGACCCTGCCGCCAGGAACGGCACCGAGTACCGGTCGACACTAGCCGTCACCGGAGCCGAACGGATATGGGCGGTGGCGACGGCCACCAGTCCGGTCGATGGACTTCGCTCGCTGGCCGCCCGACCTGTGCTCTACACCGGCCCTCCGGACCCCGCCAGCTACACCGTGGTCGGGCTGCCTCCCGACGACCCCGACGGGGGCCTGGTCCTGCGCTCCACGCCGGACGGGCGACCGATCGGGGTCATCGAGCTTGGCTCGACCGGTGTCCGCCGCCGTCCTGTACCACCTCGCGTCGTCGACGACGTCGTCTGGTGGGCGGTCGCCGATGCGGCCGGCCGCGAGGGATGGGCCGCATCCCGCTATCTGGCGGTCGACGAAACCCCGGCCGAGACGACGATGGTCGAGTTGGCCCGGAGGGTCATCGCAGCGGTCGAGGGCGAACCGTCGGCGGTCGAGGGTATCGGCCTGAGCCGACCGGTGTTCGCCGGCTCGATCGTCGACCCCCGTCGGATCTCGGGGCTGGCCGACGTGGAGGCGCTGCTGACCACCAGGCGTCGGCTCGGCACTGGTGGCGTCGGCGGTCCGGGTGCGATCGCCGAGTTCTACGGCTTCGACCGCTGGGCCGACGCGGAGGTGTTCGTTCCCAAGGGCTACCGGGAGGAGGGTGCCTCCGGGCGGGCCCGTGCCTTCTTCGGCGACCTGCCGTCGGTGGTCATCCGCTCGCTGAACCCGGAAACCGGAGGATGGGAACGGGTTCACCTGTTCGTCAGCCGCGACGGCGATCGGCCGACCCTGGTCGGCATGGTGCTCGAGCACGAGCCGATGCCGGATCCACCCGCCGAATCGGACGAACCGAGCACTCCGCCCCGGGC
>JAOUGG010000476.1 GCA_029857855.1 Acidimicrobiia bacterium
CGGCTGGCGAACACGAAGGGCTCGCCGTTCGCGGTCAGGGCAACCGGGGCCGAGTACCGCAACAGCCATTCCGTCTCCTCGAGGAGGGCTCGGCGGTCGACATTGAGACGGTCGGGATGGCTGTCGACCAGCTCGTCCGGTGTCGGCCAGCGATCGTTGGCCGACCTCATGGCCCGGCGGCGATCGGCGAGCTCGCGGTAACCCCGGGCCAGCCGCATGGACAACCGCCAATCGATCGTGTCGGTGGTGGTCCGCAGACGGTCGATCTCGGCAATCCGCTGCTGGGCCCAGGCCGCAACACCCGGGTAGGTCCGGCGATACTGACCGAGCAGTGACTCGGCCTCCTCGCGAGTGGTGGGGCTCCCCTCGGCGCTCAAGGATCGGGCCAGCGCGGCGGCGCCCGACCCGTAGGCGATGCCGAAGTTGAGGGCCTTGGCGATCTGCCGAAGATGTTTGAACCGATCCGGGTCCTGAACCCGCAACTCGTCGGGGTCGAAGCCGAACATCGTCGCCGCGGTCGACACGTGGACGTCATCGCCCCGGGCGAAGGCCGCCCGGAGTGCCTCGTCCTCGGCCACCTGGGCCAGGTAGCGCAGCTCGGCCTGACTCAGGTCGGCATAAACGAAGACCCGGTCGGGATCGTGGGGACGAACGAACGGTTTCATCTTCGGCGTGAGGTTCTGGGCGTTCGGATTGCGGCTGGCCAGCCGACCGGTGTTGGTCCCGACGACCTGGAGGTACTGGGGACGGAGGCGACCGTCGTCGTGCAGGTGTTCGTGGATCGATTCACCATAGGTGCTGAGCGTCTTCGACAGGTTGCGGAACTCGAGCAGCGTCGTACACACCTCGCCGCCGATCTCCCGGAGGACCGACGCAGTGACCGAGTCGAGTCTGGTCAGAGGGCGAGGCTTGCCGAACCGTAGCGTGGTCCACGCCCTGACCTCGTCGGGCGCCCAGCGGTTCAGCGCGTCACGAACCTGGGGGTCCGATGCCGGGTTCCACCCGGGTTCGACGGTCGGTTCGAACAGCGAGGCCTGCCCGCCGCCGGTGAGCATGGCCAGTCGCGTGACGACTTCGCCTCGTTTGACCTCCAGCTGGTCCAACTCGGCCCGCCATCCGGGCCAGTCGAACGGGAGGCCGCTGCGTTGCATCCGGTCGAGGAACGGTCGGGCCGCCTGCTCGATCTCGCACACCGTTTCGAGCCCGGCGGCGGACACCGCCGATCGAATGTGGTCGCCGACCCGGAGGGTGTAGACGGCGTCGGCCGCGGCGTATGTGATCTGTTCGGCGGTGAGGTCGCTGGTGGCATCGTAGGAGAGCTGAACGGTGCCTTTTCCGTCGATGTCGACGCCCAGGTAGTGGCGGGCGGCCCAGGCCAGACCGTGGTACCAGGTGAACCCGCTACAGCCCTGGTGGAGCAGGGCGTCGGCCAGCTGGGCGTCCCACCAGGTCAGGTCCTCGGTGGTGTCGTCCTGGCGCCAGGCCGCGGCATCAAGGACCCGGGCGTCGAAATCGGCGTTCCAGGCGTCGGCGGTGACGCCGGTGAGGACCGGGGCCAGCAACCTCGGGTCGACGTCGCGGGCGTCGACAACGAAGGCCGCCTCGCTCCCGTCGTCGACTCTCACCGCCACCGACATGACGCGGAGTTCACCGGCGCCGGGGCCGCCGACCGGGACCTCGGTGTCGATCGCCACCCGGGCGGCCGCCGACAGCGCCTTTTCCAGCTCCACCAGTTGTGCCGGATCGCCAATGTAACTGCACGGCACATCGGTGGCGTCACGAATCACCAACCCGAGCTTAGCCGTCGGTGAGTGAAGCCGGCCCCGAACACGTCAGCCGGCGTCGCCCTCGAAGACCAGATCGGTCAGTTGGACTCCGCCCTCCGTGTTGGCGTAGGAAACCGACTCCGACCGACAACTTGTCGGCTCGGTTCGGTTACTTGCCTCTCAATCCACCGGAGGTCGAGTTCGTTCCCTGATCAGCGGTGTTCGTCATGGTTTTGCCATGAGCGCCGGGACCCCTCGTGCGTCAGCCGAGCAGGGCGTAGATCATCGAGTCGGCCAGGGCCTGCCACGAGGCCTCGATGATGTTTTCGCTCACCCCGAGGGTGCTCCAGTGCCGTTCACCGTCGGTGGCGTCGATCAGTACCCGGGTGATGGCGCCGGTGCCCTCGGTCGAGTCGATGATGCGAACCTTGTAGTCGGTGAGTCGGACCCGGTCGAGCACCGCGAATTCCGGCGCATCGACTCGGGCCACGGCCAGCCGGAAGGCGGCGTCGAGCGCGTTGACGGGACCGTTGCCCTCGCCGGTGGCCACGACCCTCTCGTCGCCGATCCGGATCTTGATGGTGGCCTCGGTCTCGACACCGTCGTAGTGACCGAGAGGGTTCTGCTCGGCCGCCATGGGAAGTCCGGGCCTGTGTTCGACCATGACCCGGAACGACTCCAACTCGAAGAAGTGGTTCCGCCATCCGGTCGCCCGGCGCATCAACAGCTCGAGCGACGCGTCGGCCGCCTCGAAGTGATAGCCGGCGTGCTCCAACTTCTTGAGCTCGTCGAGAATCGTGCCGAGCTGGCCGCCGGCGACGTCGAGCCCCATGTCCTGGGCCTTGAGCTCGAGGGTCGACCGGCCCGACAGGTCCGAAACGAGGAAGCGGGTGCCGTTGCCGACCTCGGCCGGGTCGACGTGTTCATAGGCATCGGGGCGGCGGGCGATGGCCGAGGTGTGCAGGCCGGCCTTGTGGGCGAACGCCGACTGACCGACGTAGGGCTGCTGCGGCATCGGCGGCAGGTTGACCAGCTCGGCCACGTGGTGGCTGATCGAACTCAGCCGCACGAGCCGGTCATCGGGAATGGTGGCGATCCCCATCTTCAGCGTCATGTTGGGAATGAAGGTGGTCAGGTCGCAGTTGCCGGTGCGTTCGCCGTAGCCGTTGATCGTGCCCTGCACGTGGGTCGCCCCGGCCCGAACCCCGGCCACCGCGTTGGCCACCGCACAACCGGTGTCGTTCTGGGTGTGCATGCCGACGGTCAGTTCGCCGAACGCCGCCACGATGGCCGCCGTCGCCGACTCGACCTCGTGCGGCAGCGAGCCGCCGTTGGTGTCGCACAGAACCAGCGCCTCGGCCCCGGCCACCGCTGCCGACTCGACCGCCCGCAGCGTGAACTCCGGGTTGCGCTTGTAGCCGTCGAAGAAATGCTCGAAGTCGACGAAGACCCGCTTGCCCTGCTCGAGCAGATAACGGACCGAATCGCCGATCATGGCCACGCCCTCGTCGAGTGTGGTGCGCAGCGCCTGGGTGACGTGGTAGTCCCAGGACTTGGCGACGATACAGACCACGTCGGTTTGTGCCGCCAGCAGGTTGGCCAACGTCTGGTCGGCGTCGACCTTTCCCTTGGGTCGGCGGGTCGACCCGAACGCCACCAGCGTCGACGTGGCGAGTTTCAGTTCACCGTCGGCCGCTCGACGAAAGAACTCGTCGTCGCGGGGATTGGCCCCGGGCCAACCACCTTCGATGTAGTGCACACCGAGGTAGTCGAGGAGTTGGGCGATCTTGAGCTTGTCATCGGCGGTGAGGGCGATGCCCTCGAACTGGGAGCCATCGCGCAGTGTGGTGTCGAAGATGTCGACGGCGGCAGGCCATCGGAGATCACGGATGCCGCGGCGACTGATCTCGGTGGCACCGACCGTCGGATCGGCG
>JAOUGG010000477.1 GCA_029857855.1 Acidimicrobiia bacterium
GCTCGCCGGATTCGCCGTCATCGTCACCGGGCAGGGACGCCGCTACCGCATCCCCTACGGCCCGTTCATGACCATCGGCTTCTTCGCCGGTGTCCTCGCTGCCGCGCCCGGGCTCTAGCCCGGTTTCCGGTACGGCCGTCCCAGCCGTCGGATCCGGCCCACCCAGTCCGAACTTTGTCCCCTCAACGACCCCTCCGGGGGTTCGTCAACCTCCCAAAATTGGGCTTGCCGGGTCGTCGGCGGCACAAAGTTTGAAGAGCGTGGGCGTGTGGGCGTACGGCCGTCCCGGCCGGCAGGGTGCCAAAGCGCGGAGTTGGTTCAGCCCATCCGTCGCTCGGCGGCGTCCACGGTGTTCTTCAACAGCAGGGCCACGGTCGTGGGGCCGACACCACCGAGACGGGGCGTGATCCAACCGGCGACCTCACCGACGGCTTCGTCCACGTCGGGCAGCAGCCTGCGGCCCTCCCATGTGATTCCGCCGCTCACCACGGCGGCGCCCGGCTTCACCATGTCGGGTTTGATGAAGTTGGGCAGGCCGACCGCACCGATGAGGACGTCGGCCCGCCGGGTGTAGTCGGCCAGATCGGGAACACGGGAGTGGACGACCGTGACGGCCGCGTCGGCACCCGGACCCCGGTTCGATAACAGCAACGCCATCGGCCGGCCCAGGGTGGGGCCGCGACCAACGACCACGACGTTCTTCCCGGCGACCTCGACGCCGTAGTACTGAAGCATGGCCTGGATGCCGGCCGGTGTACACGGGACCGGGCCGGGCTCCTGGAGCACCAGCCGGCCGAGGTTCGTGGGATGCAGGCCGTCTGCGTCCTTTGCCGGGTCCATCCGGCTGAGGGCGGCGTTGAAATCGAAGCCGTCGGGCACCGGATGCTGGACGATGTAACCGTCGACCTCGGGATTGTCGTTGAAGTCGTCGACCGCTGCGAGCAGGGCGTCCTGGCCTGCATCGGCCGGGATCTCGTGATGGAACGAGGCGATGCCGACCTGCTCGCAGGTCTCGTGTTTGCGGCGCACGTAGCCCGCCGACGCCTCGTCGTCGCCGACCAGGACCGTACCGAGACCCGGTGTGACACCAGCCGTCTTCATCTCGGAGACCCTGGCCTTGGCCGCCGCCAGGACGGCGTCGGCCACGGGCGCTCCCGGCATGAGTACTGCGCTCATCGGTCTACCTTCCGTTGCTGGTGGTGCTGAGGAGTGAGGGCGGAGGGCAGAGGGCGGCACGATCCTTTCGGACCTAGTGCCTGAACTGCCGCTCGCCGGTGAAGATCATAGCCAGGCCCAGTCGGTTGGCGGCCTCGATGACCTCATCGTCTCGGACCGAACCCCCGGGCTGAATGACGACGGCGGCCCCCGCGGAGGCGGCGGCTTCGAGGCCGTCGGGGAAGGGGAAGAAGGCATCCGACGCGCAGGCTCCTCCCTTGGCCCGGCTGTCGGCCTTCTGGGTGGCGAGCTGCCCGGCTTCGACCCGGTTCTGCTGCCCGGCGCCGATGCCCCAGGCCACGCCGTCTCGGACAAGGACGATCGCGTTCGACGACACGTGGCCACACACCCGCCAGGCCAGCTCGGCGTCCGCTCGCTCGTCAGTGGTGGGTTGCCGGTCGGTGACCACCTGCCAGTCGTCGGGCGTGGCGCCGAACCGGTGGGCCTGCTGGATCAGGAACGAGTCGCTGAGCTGGCGGACCGATGTCGTCGGAGGGACGGGTGCCGGCGCCTTCAGGATTCGGGTGTTCTTTCGTTTCGATGCGAGCCGCTCGACGACCCCGTGACCGTAGCCGGGCGCGATGATGACATCGGCCTGGGCGGCGGCCTCGATCTCGGCGGCGGTGGCGGAGTCGATCGGCTTGTTGCAGGCCACGACGCCGCCGAACGCACTGCGGGAATCGCAGGCGTAGGCGTCGGCGTAGGCTTTGGCCATCGTGTCGGCGACGGCCGCACCGCACGGGTTGGCGTGCTTGATGATGGCGCAGGCGGTCCGGTCGTCGCCTTGGCCGAGATCGTGAACGAGTGCCCAGGCTGCGTCGGCGTCGAAGATGTTGAGGTACGACATCGCCACCCCGCCCAGCTGCTCCACGCCATCCCACCAGCTCGGCGTGCCGGTGATGCGATAGTGGGCGCCGGCCTGGTGCGGGTTCTCGCCATAGCGGAGATCAGAGATCTTCTCGAGCGCCAGGTGAAACGAAGCCGGTTCCTCACCCTCACCCCTGGTTTCGTCGCCGGTGAACCAGTTGGCGATCTGGGCGTCGTAGGCCGCAGTGTGGCCGAACGCCTTTCGGGCCAGGCGCTGGCGAAGCCCGGCGGAGGTGGTGCCGGCCTGACGAAGTTCGTCGAGGACCACCGGATAGTCGGCCGGATCGACGAGGACGGTCACGTACTCGTGGTTCTTGGCCGCCGCTCGCAGCAACGTCGGTCCGCCGATGTCGATGAGGTCGATCGACGGGTCGTCGGTGAACGGATAGAGGTTGCCGACCACCATGTCGATCAGATCCAGGCTGTGGGCCTCGAGATCACGGAGATGATCCGGGTCGCGGCGGTCGGCGAGGATGCCGCCGTGGATCCTCGGGTGAAGCGTGACGACCCGGTGGCCGAGCATGGCGGGAAAGCCGGTGAGGTCGGCCACGTCGGTCACCGGGATGCCGGCCTCGGCGATGACCCTGGCGGTGCCCCCGGACGACACAAGGTCGACGCCGAGCTCGTGCAGGGCGGCGGCCAGTTCGGCGATACCGGACTTGTCGTAAACGGAGAGCAAAGCCCTCATTGCGTCCTCCCGATGAGCGGTCCAGGGTCCAACGTTAGCGGCGTCGCGGCGGCGGACCGCGGCTTCACGCCAGGCCGCCGCCGACCGTACAGGTGTCGCAGCGGCCAGGGGTATCGTTGGGCCATGACCTCCCCATCCGGCTCCGACCGTCGTCCTCTGCGCCCCGCCGATCTCCACCACCTCCGGTCGGTATCCGAGGTTGTCCTCCATCCCGACGGCGACACCGCGGTCTACGCCGTCACCTGGCCGGATCGTGACAGCGACAGCAATCGATCGAATCTCTACCGGGTCGACCTCGACGGGACGAATCGGTTTCGGCTCACCGAAGGCCATAGCGACTCGTCGCCCCGCTTCTCGCCCGAAGGCACCCGGCTTGCGTTCGTGCGGTCGGCCACGGGCGAACCGGGGCGGCTGATGGTGATGGACTGGCCCTCCGGCGAACTGTATGTCGCGGCCGAGTTCGCCGACGGCGAGCCGAGCCGGATCGAGTGGATCGACGCGGATCGCCTCCTGGCGCTGGCGCCGCAACGTCCGGGATCGCAGGAGGGGGTCGACGACGACGAACGGAAGCGGCGACCGAAGATCATCGCCTCGCCCCTCTACCGGTTCAACGGCCGGGGCTACTACTTCGATCGACCCGCCCAGCTGTGGTCGATCGATTTGGGCACCTTGCCGAGCGACGAAGGCACGAAGCCGGGTGACGTCCCCGTCGCCATCGGCGCCATCGGCGTGGATCACGAATCGTTCGCCGTCGACCCCGACGGGTCGGCCGTGGTCGCCATCGCCTCGGTCCACGACGACGACCGAGTGGCGGGCGGCAGCAGACTGCTCCGCTACGACGTGGGTCGGGCCGACGACGGCACGGTCGCCGCGTCCGGGCCGACCGTGCTGACCCCGGCGGCGGGGTCATGGGCCGAGCTGT
>JAOUGG010000011.1 GCA_029857855.1 Acidimicrobiia bacterium
GAAGTCTCCCGAAATTTGCAGCGGAGGCGGTACTGAGTCCCGCCTGAGGCACACAGAACGGAAGTCTCCCGAAATTTGCAGCGGAGGCGGTACTGAGTCCCGCCTGACGCGCGCAGAACGCGGCGGTTGCGCTGTAGCAAGAGATCCTTCAGGCCCGGCTACCGGCGGAGAGCCGCTTGCGCCGTTCAGCGATGCGACGGTCTCCCTCCGGGGTGCCGTCGTGGAAGGCGTCGATGAGGTCGTCGAGCGGGGAGTCGAGCCCGCCGTAGTTGCACTCGATGAGCCGGTGATGGAGCTGATGGTGGAAGTCGCCGACGTGGAGGCGGATACCGAGCGGGAGCTTGATCGCGTCGTAACCGGTATGGGACAGGGGGGCGCCGACACCGTGATGGAGTACGGCGAACAGCATGTGGATCGGATGCGACGGCACGATCAGGAACAGCACCACGTCTGAGAACAAAAGGAACTGCTCGGCCGGGTGCATGGCCAGACCCGACAGCGGGCCGATGTTGACGTTGCGGTGATGCCAGGCGTGCACGTGGCGGTAGACGGGGCGGCGGTGGAGCAGCCAGTGCTCGACGGAGAAGTACAACGCCGACCACAGCGGCACGATGAGCACCAGCGCAATGAACCACACCGGATTCGATGACCAGGTGATGATTGTGGCCCAGCCGTTGGCGTAGGCCCACCACATGAAGGTCTCCCAGATCGTCCAGCAGATCACGGCGGGGCCGAGGGTGAGCACGGCGTTGTCCCGAACCTGGTCGTTGAACAGGAAGATGCGTTTGTTACGACCGAGGGGGCGGGCGTCGTAGCGCAGATCGTCACCCTGGCGGGCGAACGTGTAGAGGTACAGGTGGGTCCCGACGGCGGCGGCGCCCACAACCGCCAGATTGCGAAGCCACAACAGTGCGATCCAACCCGGGGCGAGGGTGGCCGCGGTCTCGAGTGATGGGCTGGCCCACCGCCACAGCACGAACGCCAACGCGAGCATGAGCACCCGGGGTGTGGTCACCCGCCATCCCCGCAGCCAGAAGCGCAGCACGGCATCAGGCTCGATCGGCCGGTGGAAGAGCGGCCAGGAGCGGAGCGGCACGGGAGGGGTGAAGTTCCAGCGGCCGGGCCGCACCGTCTCCATCGCGCCTACTTTGAGCCCGGGCCACGGCCTTGTCAAGGTCGGTCTGACCCGGCCGGGCCGGCTTCTGCTCGGGTCTGCGGGATCGTGCGCTCAGGAGCCCCCGAAACGCGCAGGCCGTGCCTCAGTGCCGGTGGCGAACCAGTGGAGAGCCGTGGTGCGGGTCGAAGAGGGCGTGGTAACCGCCGGTGTGCCAGAACACGATGGGATCGCGGCTGTCGGAGTCGCCGAGATCGCCGGATCGGACGAGGGCGATGAGGCCGGCCAGGCCTTTTGCGGAGTAGACCGGATCGACGATCACGGCCTCGGTTCGGGCGAGGAGCTCGATGGCTTCGGTGGAGGCCTCGGTGTGGGCACCGTAGGCGTCGCCGACCTGATCGTGCACGAGGGTGACGTCGCCCGAGAGGTCGGCAGCGAGATCGAGTCCGATCAGCGCTGCCGCCTCGACCGCCAGCGCCCAGTGCTGAGCGGCGACGTCGTCGTACAGGCGCCCGGCGTCGACGCCGATGATCGGGACACCGGCGAGGCGCGAGTCCGGTGCCATGAGCGCTCGGCCGACCAGCAGCCCGGCGTGGGTGCCGCCGGAGGTGGTGGTGTGCACGATGGCCGACGGGGTGACATCCGCGATCGCGAGCTGAGCCTCAAGCTCGAGGAGCGCCCGGGCGAAGCCGAGCGATCCCAGCGGCGACGAGCAGCCGATCGGCGCGGCGAAGGCCCGCCGCCCCGCAGCGTTGAGCTCGGCCACCAGATCGTCGACCTGTTGATTCAGCTCGACCCACGACGCGTCGACGGCGTGGTGGATGGTGGCCCCGACCAGATGGTCGAGCAACAGGTTGGCCGTCGGTCCGGGCCCGCCCTCGGCTGTGTCGGGCGGTTCACCGCTCAGAACGAGGTGGCAGTCCATGCCGGTTGCCGCTGCTGCCGACGCGCCCGTGCGGGCTGAGTTCGATTGGATCGCCCCGGTGGTCACCAGCGTGTCGCAACCGTCGGCCATGGCCTGTCCGATGACGAGATTGAACTTGCGGATCTTGTTGCCGGCGAGGGCCACTCCCTGCACGTCGTCGCGTTTGATCCAGACCTCGGCCCCGATGGCTGCCCCAAACCGATCGAGGCGATGCAGGGGAGTGGGCCAGGTGCCGAGCCCCGCCGACGGCAGTGCGAGGAGCGCCTCGCGGGTCGGACCGCGCCGGTCGCTCAAGACCATCAGGCCGAGAGCGACGGGTCGGCCCAGTAGAAGTCGGGGTCGAGCTGTTTGGTGTCCAGCAGTTGCTGCAGGCGCTTCAGCCGGGTGAACGGAGCGGCGGTGAACAGGGCCTCGTCCATGTCGATCGCCTCGAACACCCGCCGGAGCTGGCGGGCTCCACGCTCGGCGTCCCACTCGCAGGAGAAACCGGGGAGCTGAGTCGAGATCTTCTCGAAGTTCACCCGGTAGGACCGGTTGTCGGACGCCGGGCCGAACGTCAGCTCACAGCCGGGGAACACGTCGGCCACGATCTCAGCCACCTGCCGCACCCGGTAGTTGTGTTCGGTCGTCCCGACGTTGAACACCTCGTTGTGGATCGCCTCGCGGGGTGCGGCCAGCGCACACTCGATGGCCTTGGCGATGTCGAGGGCATGGACGAGCGGCCGCCACGGCGACCCGTCCGAGATCATGGCGATCTCCTTCGTGGTCCAAGCCAGGCCCGACAGGTTGTTCAGCACGATGTCGAACCGCATCCGGGGCGACGCTCCGAACGCGGTGGCGTTGCGGAGGAAGGTGGGGGAGAAGTCGTCGTCGGCCATGGGCGACAGGTCGCGCTCCACCAGCGACTTGCATTCGGCGTAGGCGGTCTGGGGATTGACGGGCGAGGTCTCGTCGAGCTCACCCTCAGCGATGCCGTAGACAGAGCATGACGACATGTAGACGAATCGTTCGACGCCGGCCGCCTTGGCCAGCTCGGCCAACTTCACCGAACCCTGATGGTTGATCTCATGCGTGATGCCGGGCCGCAGCTCACCGGTGGGGTCGTTCGACAACTCGGCCATGTGGACCACGGCGTCGAAGTCCTCGAGATCGGCCGCCTCGACATGACGCAGATCCTTGATCAGGGTGTGGGCCGTGCGCTCCACGCCCTGGTAGAGCCAGCCTGTCATGTAGTAGCCGGTGTCGAGCCCGACGACCTCGTGGCCCTGCGCCATGAGACGGGGCGCCAGCAGTGACCCCAGGTAGCCTTCGGTGCCTGTAACCAGGATCCGCACGTGATGTCCTCCGTCTCGAAAGGTGAGGCCCGGTTCGTGGGTCAGCCTCTCGGCCCCTCCGCCACGCCTGCGTCGGCCAGCGCCGGTAGCGCTCGATCGACAATGGTACCGGCGATCTCCAGCGAGGCCGTTGCCGCCGGGGATGGGGCATTGCACACATGCAGCGCTCGTGGGCGTTCGACGAGGAGGAAGTCGTCGACCAGCGAACCGTCGGGCCGGAGCGCCTGGGCCCGGATGCCGGCGGGGGAGGGGACGAGATCCTCGGAGCGGACCTCGGGGATCAGCTCCTGGAGCGAGGCGGTGAACCGTTTGCGGCTGAACGACCGGATCATCTCGTCGATCCCGGTGCGCCAGTGTTTGGCGGCGAGGCGCCGGAACCCTGGGTAGGCGAGTACCTCGGCCAGCTCGCGCAAGTTCACGTCGGTCTTGGAGTAGCCCTCGCGGGCGAGCGCGAGCACGGCGTTGGGCCCGGCGTGCACCCCTCCACCGATCATCTTGGTGAAGTGCACCCCGAGGAACGGGAACGCCGGGTCGGGTACCGGGTAGATGAGCGTGCGGACGAGGTGCTCCCGCTCGGGTACCAGCTCGTAGTACTCGCCCCGGAAGGGAACGATCTGGGCGTCGGGATCGCCGCCTTCGGCCCGGGCCAACTTGTCGGAGTACTGGCCGCCGCAGGTGATCACGAACCGGGTTCGGATGTCGCCCCGGTCGGTGACGACCCGGTGGGAGGCCGTGTCGGGTTCGATGCCGGTGACCTTCTCGCCGAGGCGGATCGTGACGCCCCGGTCCCGAGCCTGGTCGGCCAGGGCGTGGCAGACGCCGACGTAGTCGATGATGCCGGTGCTCGGCACCCGGACGGCGCCGACGCAGTTGACGTGGGGCTCGATCTCCGCCGCCTCGTCGGGCGAGATCAACGAAACGTCGAGCCCGTTCTCCCGGCCCCGATCGTGCAGGGCCTTCATCCGGTCGAGCTGGTCGGGCCGGGTGGCCACGATCAGCTTGCCGCACAGCTCATGGGCGATGCCATGCTCGGCCGCGAAGCGCACCATCGAGTCCCGACCACCCCGACACAGCTTGGCCTTCAGGCTGCCCGGCGTGTAGTAGATGCCCGAGTGGATGACACCGGAGTTACGGCCCGTCTGGTGACGGGCCAGCTCGGTCTCCTTCTCGATCAACGTGATCGAGGCGTCGGGTCGTCGCTTGGACAGCTCGGCCGCCACGGCCAATCCGAGGATGCCCCCGCCGACGATGACGCAGTCGGTCACCGCGGTGCTGCTATCGCCGGTGGCACGAGATCGCTCGGTCATGTCACCACGATAGAGGCGGTCCGACGGGGCGCCGCCGGCGTCGTTCCACGGGTCTTGCCGACGAGGTCGCCGGAACGTACGATCCCTGAATGTCGGTCCCTGGTCTTGATGTGCTGGTTCGCCTGATCGGGGCGGAGATCGAGTGGGCTCGGTCCGCAACCGGGGATGGGTGCGATGCCGAGGACCGGACGGTGCTCGATCGCCTGGCGGTGGCGTTTGGTGGTCTGGCGCCGAAGGAGGGCCCCGTGCCGGTGCCTCACGCCGCAGTCGACCGCTGGGTCGACGCCGCGGTCGTGTTGACACCCGAGAGGCAGCGTCCGCTGGCCGAAGCCTTTCGTTCGGTGGCGGCGCATCTCGTCTGGAAGACCGCCTACGCCGGGGCTCCGTCGTCGACGATGATGCGTAACTTCTGGGCCAACTACGCCTATGCGCTGTTGGCGTCACCCGGCATCGACGACGGTGGGGACAGTCCGCTGCTGTCCCCCGAGATGAGCCTCTACCTGGTCGTTCACGGCGCCGGTGTCGAGTACGGTCGCCACCACCATCCGGCCGTCGAGGTGTACGGGATCATCTCGGGGAGCGCACTTTGGCTCATGGGGGACCGAGGGTTTCGACGACGCCGCCCGGGCGACGTCTTCGTCCATCAAGCCGACATTGTGCACGCCACGACCACCGATGCCGAACCGACGATCTCCTGGGTGGCGTGGCTCGGAGATCTCGAATCCCGTCCGCTGCTCGAGGGGCCCGACGGATCGCTCGTCACGGTGTAGCCCGATGCGTCAGGTGGCCGGGGCGGCGACGTCCCCCGGCCGCATCCGCAGGTGGGCGGCGGCCGCCACCTCCACCACGGCCATGGTCAGGATCCACAGTTCGAACACGTCGAGTCCGCCGACGGTGAACTCGGTGGTTGATGCAGAGGCGGCGATGAGGAACCCCGCGACGAACATGTTCAACTGGGCCGTGGTCGAACCGATCACATCCAGCATCGTCATGATCCGAACCGAGTTGGTCCTGTCGATCCGGCGATGGAGCAGCTCGATTGTCGCCGTGCCGACCACGCTCCGGGATGCGGTGCCCAGCGCCGCGATGGCCAACAGCACCGCCGCCGTCGCCGTCGACGACACCGGGCCGTTGATGGCGACCAGGCCGATCGTCCAGAGGCCGGCGGTCGCGGCACCGATACGAATGACGGTGAGCACGTGGCGCCCCGGATTGCGCCACAGGGTCGAGGCGGTGATACTCCCGGCGGCCATCGCCGCACCTAGGAGACCGAGGTTGCCGGTCGGCCACAACTTCACCGCGGCGTAGGTCACCAGTAGCGGCCAGCGCCCCAGCGCCCCCGCCGCCATCATGACATAGAGGTTGGTCACGCCGTCGGGCAGCGGGTCCCGGGCTGAGGACTTGTAGGAGCCGGTCCCCAACTCACCTGAAGCGACCTCCGGCGGAGCCGGAGGCGTGCCGGCGTCATCATCACCGGCCAGTTCCGAGTCGGGTGGCGCCGGAAGCCGTCGCAGGGTCTCGGCCACCGCCAACACCGCCAGTCCGACGGCGACGAGAAAGACGGTTCGACCGGTGCGATCGAGCACGCCGACGAGCACCGTCGACCCCAGGATCACAACACCACGGATCGCGGCGGCCGGGCCCAGCATGAACGCCCGCTGCACCGGCGAGAGGCTGTAGGAGATCAGCGGCTGCCAGGCGGTGGCCATGAGCACCGACACCGAGATCTCGGCCACCACGGCAACCACCAGCGCCAACCCCGCCACCCACGACCCGGGTTCGGCCAACGCCACCAGGGCGGCGGTGGCCAAGGCCATGGCGCCCATGCTGTGCAGGAACAGCCGCACGTTGTGGCGGGCCCGCCGCAGCGGGATTCGAGCGGCCCAGATCTGCACCGGGATCGACAAGGTGCCAAGCCCCAATGCGATGCCGATGGCTCGCGGTCCGAGGCCCAGAGTCTCCACCGCGATGATCTGGAAGATCGGATGGCCGTCGACACCGATCGACAGAGCCGACAGGAAGCCGACGATGCCGACGGCCAACAGGCGTACTTTTATCTTCTCCGAACCGATCGGCAGGCTGGCGGACACCGCCTCACGGTAGTAGGCGAATCAGCTCGTCCATTGGGGATTCCGGCCCGCGAACCCGAGCAGGCGCTCCAGCATCGGGGCGTCGCCGGGAACGGCGATTTGCTCACCGAAGAAGCCGCTGTCCTCACCCCGGTACTCGGGGCTCACGATACCTTCGAGGAACAGGCGGGCCTGTTCGGCCGCGTCGTCGGACACCGACCACTGACGGCCCGTGGCCACGGACAGGTCCCAGCCGTGCACGATGTATTCACCGATGGCGGCCGGATCATCGCGGGCGTCGACCGACCACGATTCCGGATCGATTCGCTCGCTTTCGCCGTCGGGGTCATCCAGTGCCGCGGCGAAGAACTGCAGCCACGCCAGAACATGATTGCGTAGTTCGGCCACGGTGAAGTTGCGGCACGGGGTCGGCCGCTCGAACGCATCGGGCGGGACGTCGACAACATCGGTCAACCGGTCAAGAACCGGAACGAGCAGGGAAATCGCGGTGGACGGATCGGTCACGGCGCTAGGTGCTTCGGCCGGAAACACCGGTAGGTCGGAGTCGGTTGCCGTTTCGTCTGTCGGAGCTGTCTGATTGGTCATGGCCTCGACGGTAGATCGAGCCATGGCCGCAACGATTGAACAGTTGCGCCAACCTCGGTAGGGTCCGATCCATGACCGATCGGGGCGTCTGGCCCGACGACACGCGGGGCATCGTCGATCCCGGGGCCATGCGGCGGATCGTCGACTTCGCCCGCTACCCCGCCGGTGATGCGCTCGAGGGTGTGATCGATTGGTTCTGGTCGGTTTCCTGGACGCTGCCCGACGGTGTCGTGCACGACCAGGAGGTGCTCAACCATCCGGGCGGCCACATCAGCATCGGGACCGTCGACGACACGGGGGTTCCGCTCGACCCGGCCCAGGGCCGTGTCTATGGTGTCCTGACCGGCGTCAGCAACCGCCGGTTGACCGGGTCGGGCTGGACGGTGGCGGCCAAGACCACCACCGGCGGACTGGGTGTGCTGATCGACCGTCCCGCTCGGGAGATCACCGACCAGGAGCTCGACCTCTCGGCCGCTCTCCCCGGTCTCGACGGCGGGCGGCTGGTGACCGACGTTCGAGCCGCCTCCGACCCGACCGAGCGGGTCGATCTGCTGCGCCGGGCGCTGTGTTCGCTGCCGGCCGACCGGGATCCCACTCTGGTGGCCGAGGCCCGCATCATCGAGGCGGCCGAAGCCGCGGTCGACGCCGTAGACCTCGACGATCCGAACGACTGGTCGGGCTGGTCGACGCTGTCGGACCGGTTGGGCTACGCCGACCAGGCCCACCTGATCCGCGACTTCCGCCTGCACCTGGGGACGACGCCGGGACAGTATCGGGAGCGGAACCGCTGATGGCCGCCCTCGACGGAATTCTGGTGGTGGCGGTGGAACAGGCCGTCGCCGCACCCGTCTGCACCGCTCGGCTCTGCGAGGCCGGTGCCCGGGTCATCAAGGTCGAGCGTCCCGAAGGTGACTTCGCCCGTGGTTACGACACGGCGGCCGGTGGCGACAGCTCGTACTTCGCCTGGGCCAACCACGGCAAGGAGTCGGTGGTGCTCGACTTCAAGCAACCC
Source organism: Acidimicrobiia bacterium (assembly GCA_029857855.1). Lineage (GTDB taxonomy): Bacteria > Actinomycetota > Acidimicrobiia > Acidimicrobiales > SZUA-35 > JAHELU01. The sequence continues at coordinate 8,368 of JAOUGG010000011.1, forward strand.
GACGACGCCGCCCTGCTTCGCCGCATGATCACCGCAGCCGACGTGTTCGTCCAGAACCTGGCGCCCGGGGCATTGGAGCGAGCCGGGTTCGGCTCCGGTGCGCTGCGGGCCGAACAACCGTCGCTCATCACGCTCGACATCAGCGGCTACGGCGAGTCACCCGAACTCGCCGAAAAGAAGGCCTATGACCTCCTCGTCCAGGCGGAGAGCGGGTTGATCGGCATCTCGGGCGGCCCGAACGAACTCGGACGGGTCGGGGTGTCGGTGTGCGACATCGGCACCGGGATCACCGCCTACGGCGCGGTGCTGGAGGCGCTCCTGGCCCGGGCCACGAACGGCCGGGGCCGGGGGATACGCCTCTCGCTGTTCGACATGATGGCCGAGTGGATGACCGTGCCGCTGGTCCAGCACGAGTACGGCGACGGCGGCCCGACGAGGGTTGGGCTTCGCCATCCGACGATCGCTCCCTACGGGGCCTACGCCACCTCGGAGGGTGCCCTCACGCTCATCTCGATCCAGAATGAGCGGGAGTGGGTCCGTCTGTGTGCCGAGGCGCTCGGCGATCCGGATCTGGCCGTTGATCGCCGGTTCACGTCCAACAACGACCGTGTGGCCAACCGCGACGCACTGGAGATCGAGTTGGGTCGCCGTGTCGGTGCGCTCGACCGGGCTGAGTTCCATCGCCGTCTCGGTGCGGCCGCCATCGCCTACGGTTCGGTCAACTCGCTCGACGACCTGGCCGTCCACCCGGCGCTGCGCCGCCGCACGATCGTGAACAGCACCGGGGCTGCGGTCGACCTGGCCGCTCAGCCGGTTCGGTGGGAGGATGGCGATCGACCTGGGGCGTCGGCTGCGTCACCGAGGGTTCCGGCCGTCGGAGCCCACACCGATGCCGTTCGAGCCGAGTTCTCCTGACGTCGGGGTCCGGTGGCGCTCAACCCTTGCGGTACTGGCGGACGCTGAGAAATCCGAACACCAACATGATGCCGGCGCACCACAGGAGTGAGCGGACGAGCGGGCCGGCGATCTCGCCGCCCTGCATCATGGCCCGGGTGGCGTCGACCACCTGGGTCACGGGCTGGTGGGCGGAGAACACCTGCAGCCATCCCGGCATGTTCTCGACCGGTGCGAACGTCGACGCGGCGAAGGTCAGCGGGAACGCGGGCAGGAACGACGCGGCCTGGACCGCCTCGACGTTGCCGAGCGACAAACCCATCCAGGCGTAGAACCAGGTGATCGAATAACCGAACAGCAGCACGAGGAGGAAGCTGGCGACGGCCCAGCCGAACCCGTTGTTGAAACGGAAACCGATCACGAAACCCATGACGATGATCACGCTGTTGGTGATGATCCCCCGCATCGCGTCGGCCATGGTGCGGCCGCTGAGCACGGCGAGGCGCGACATCGGGAGTGACCGGAAACGGTCGATCACACCCCGCGTCATGTCCTCGGCGAGACCGACGGCGGTGTTGCTGCCACCGAACATGACCGTCTGCACCATGATCCCGGGGATCAGGTAGTTGGCGTACGACAGGCCGGGGACGTCGAGCGAGCCGCCGAACACGAAGTTGAACAGTGACACGAACATGATGGGGGAGATGAGGGCGAACACGATGACCTGCGGCCTGCGCACCAGGTAGAGCACGTTTCGTCGGGTCATGGTCAGCGTGTCGCTCACGAAACGCCCGAAGGTCGACCGGTTACGCGGTCCGGTGGCACCGGCGCGAACCGGGGCGCCGAGTTGGGAACCGGTTACCCCGGCGGTGGCGGTCGTTGGAGTCGTGCCGGCTTTCATCGGCGCCGTCCTTTCCGGCCGGCGGCGGCGGGTTCGGGTTCGTCGGTTTCCGCCCGCTTGCCTGTGATCGACAGGAAGACATCGTCGAGCGATGGTCTGGTGACGGCCAGATCCCGCAGTGCGATCTGCTCGTTCTCGAAAAGCTGGCCGGCGGCCAGCAACGCCTCGATCCGGTTGGTGACCGGAATGGACGCCTGCTGGCGACGATCGTCGACGTAGGGAGCCGTCGCACCGACCTGCTCCAGGATCGAGACCACCCGGGCCATGTCGTCGGGCTCGGTCGGGCTGGCCATGAGGCGGTCGCCGCCCAGTCGCTCCTTGAGTTCGTCGGGAGTGCCCTCGGCGATGATGTGGCCGAGGTCGATGACGGCGAGCCGGTCGGCCAGCTCGTCTGCCTCCTCCAGGTACTGGGTGGTCAGGAGCACGGTGGCGCCGTCGGAAACGAGGTCGCGGATGAGCTGCCAGAGTTCATTGCGGGTGCGGGGGTCGAGCCCGGTCGTCGGCTCGTCGAGGATCAGGATTCGGGGGCGGCCGACGAGACTGGCCCCGAGATCTATCCGGCGCCGCATGCCGCCGGAGTAGGTGCGGACCTGACGGTCGGCCGCGTCGGTCAGCGACAGCCGTTCCAGGATGTCGTCGGCCCGGCGCCGGGCCTCGGCCCGATCGAGCTGATAGAGCCGACCGACGATTTCGAGGTTCTCCCGTCCGGTCAGCAGATCGTCGACCGCGGCGTTCTGCCCGGCGAGACCGATCAGGGCCCGAACGGCCATAGGGTCGCGGTGGGGGTCGATGCCGCCCAGGGTGCATCGACCCGACGTCGGCTTCAGCAGGGTGGCCAGGATCCGGACCAGGGTGGTCTTACCGGCGCCGTTGGGCCCGAGCAGGCCGAAGATCTCGCCTTCGTCGACCGAGAGGGTGATCCCGTTGAGGGCGTGGACGTCACCGAAATGTTTGACCACCTGGTCGGCTTCGATCATGGCGGCCAACGATACCGATGCCCGGTCCCGAAAGTTTTTTTTGATTTTGGGAACTTTTCCGCGTCTGTACGCGACTCAGTACTTGAACGGACGGCAAGACCTTGCTTGCGGGTGAGAACGCTTTCGGGTGCGGCAGAGCTGTTTGTTCCACATAGTTCTGACATCTGGCAGCCGGAGTTCCTCTTATCCGATGAGTCGGCCTTGGACCACGCGGCGGACTCAAGGCGGGCTTACCGGCCTAACGCAAAACCGCTGAACAATGGCTGCCAGGTGTCACTCTCTCTCCGACGGCTTCCTCCCCGGACCGTTTCCGGTCCTTCCTCTTGCCGTCGGAGAGCTGTGTAACCGAACCATGTGATGGAACATCCACAAAGAGCGGCTTCGGCCGAACCATCTATGTGGTGCATCGAATGAACGTCCTGGCGCGGGGCGTTTATTCGCGTTTCCGGTCGTTCACCGCCCCTGCTGATCGCACGTCAAGAATTCGGAAATCCTGGTCCGGGCCTAGCAGCCGCCAACCCCTTTCCAATATCGTGGAGTGGCAAGCGTGTAGGCGGTTAGCGTAGGGACCCCAATCATTCACCATGACGCCGCGATAGTCGATGAACTCGTAGCCTTCCTCCAATCAGGCTCGCCCATCGTTGACGCGCGCCTGGCCACCATCTACGCCGACGCCGGCCCCGATCTCGCCGACCGGCTGCTCGACAGCGTCGCCCTTCAAGCGGCCGAAGGATCGCCCTACGCCCTGAGGCTTCTCCTCAACCTCATCTCCGAGCATCGGTTGGCCTATCCGGGGATATCCCGGCACGTCCTCGCCCGCTCGGCGCAGGAAGACGTGGCCCAGGAGGTGTTGATCGCCGTCGCCCGATCGATCCACCGGTATCGCGGCGATTCGAAGTTCACCACCTGGCTCTACACGGTGGCTCGGAACACCGCCGTGGCCGAGCTGCGTCGTAGCCGTCCCTCCGTTTCCTACGACGACGAGGCGGCCAGCGAGCAGGACGCCCTCCGTTTCAGCTCCCGCGCCACCGATCGGCAGATCATTCAGGCGGCCATCGGTCAACTGCCGGCGATCTTCCGCGAAGTCGTCTACCTGCGTGACATCCAGCGATTGAGCTACGAGGACATCGCCAATCGTGAGGGCATCGCCCTCAACACCGTCAGGTCGCGCCTGTCCAGGGGCCGGGCCCTTCTGGCCACCGAACTCGCGACGTTCCGAGGGCTATGACCGATCTGCCGACCGCTCGATCGAAGCGAATCGGCAACTACCGAGTCATCGCGCCGATCGGCGTCGGCTCCTCCGCCACCGTCTATCGGGCCATCGACCAGTCGAGTGGCTACGAGGTGGCGATCAAGGTGCTGGCCGAAAACCTCAGCCTTCTTCCGGAACCTCGCCAGCGGTTCTACGACGAGGCCGACATCCTGCGGGGCATCAGCAGCCCGGCCATCGCCCGTATCTACCACGTCGGCGAAACCGACACCGGGCAACCGTTCATGGTTCTCGAGCTGGCCGACCGGGGTGATCTGCGTCGGCGGGTTGACGAGCTGCGGGCCCGAGGCGAGTCGATCGACTGGACCGATCTCTGGGCCCTTGGCCGTCATCTCCACGAGGCGCTCAGCTCGCTGCACCAGCGCGGCATCATCCATCGCGACGTGTCGCCCGGCAACATCTTGATCCAGCATCGAAGCGAGCTGACCGGGCTGTCGGCGGCAAAGCTGCTCGAGCCCGGCGAGCGGTTCATCCTGTCGGATCTCGGCTTCGCCAAGGACCTGGAGTGGGCCTCCGGATTCACCGCCGGAGGAGGAACGAGAGGGTTCGCCTCACCCGAGCAGCTGAACGAGGTGACCGTCGTCGATCATCGAACCGACATTTTCAGCGCATCGGCCGTGATCGACTGGACGGTCTTCGACGGCCCGTTCGCCAAGGCGCTCGAGCCGTTCCTCTTGGAGGGCCTGGCCGACGATCCGGACGATCGGTTCGAGACGATCGACGAATGGTACGACGCGTTCATCAACGCCATGGACGCCATCGAGACCTGGGACGATCCACCCCGCAGAGGCGGTTGGCTGCCCGCCGCCTTCGTGTTCGTCACTGGGACCGCTCTCATCGTTCTGGTCCTGTGGCTCACTGGTTCCCTCGGGGAACTCATCGACGCTCTCTGAGGTCAATGCGCCCAAAACGCCCATGTGCCCGGACCAGGCGGCCCAGGCACATGTCCGACTTCGGAAGCTCGCACAGCATCTTCCTGAACGCCACATGGGCGTTTCCAGTTGAGAAAATTGGGGAGTTCCGAGGTTGGATTTCGACTATCGATCGCTGCTCAGTTATCTGTCACAACGTTCGAAGGAGACCTAGTCCTGAGTCCTGGTTTGCGGCGGATCACCTACAGAGATACCTGTTTGTCTCAGCGAGTGAGACCGGAATTCCCTTGCGGGATATCCCGAGGGTGCGGCAGATCATCCACGTATAGGTTCGGGAGGTGGTGCTCCTTGTCGGCGGGTGAGGTGTGTCGCTCAGTCTTGCGACAACGCATAGATTAGCGCCTTATCGGCATCTGTCAACCTGTAACGACCAGCAGCCCCAAACTTCGATACCTACCTAGGTTGTCATCGCGATGAAATATTGCGAGTCACGGGGCTCTGATTCAGTGGGGCGACGCGTGTCATGTCGACTCCGGTTCGACGTCGTTCCGTAAGGTGGCGGTGGGTGCCGGGCCGCCTCCGCCACGCGAAGGATGCCGCTGCAGCGGCATCAAATCCTACGATTCGACTACAACATTCAAGCAGTCGGCGCTAGGCTCGGTGCAGAACGTTCGGTGATCCAGGCTGCGGCCGAATCATCAAGCGATTCACAAACGGCATATAGAGGAGCTAGGAAGACGGCTCAATGATGGTAACCCGGTAGGGAGGTCCGGGACCGGAGCGAGCCGACGAAAACACAGCGGTCCA
>JAOUGG010000566.1 GCA_029857855.1 Acidimicrobiia bacterium
GGAGAACGTCGCTCCGCCGACACCGTCACGCCCCACCTTGCCGCCGAGCACCACCACGTAGTCGCCCACCTGGGGCCTGGTCGGATTCGAACCGCGGGGCAGCAGCCCGATGCAGCCGGCGAACACCAGCGGCGTCGTGGTGTAGGACGGATCGTGGAAGACGGCACCGGCAATGTTCGGCACGCCTATCTTGTTGCCGTAGTCGGCGATACCGGCGATCACTCCGGAGCGAATCCGACGCGGATGCAGCACGCCCGGCGGGAGGGTCCGGCTGTCGACGTCCTCCGGTCCGAAACAGAGGATGTCGGTGATGGCGATCGGTTTGGCCGACACGCCCAGGATGTCGCGCACCACGCCCCCTACGCCCGTGTTGGCGCCACCGAACGGTTCCAGTGCGGAGGGGTGATTGTGGGTCTCGGCCTTGAGGGCCAGGTCGTAGGTCTGGTCGAAGCGGACGATGCCGGCGTTGTCGACGAACGCGCTTTCCACCCACGGGGCCGAGATGGCCTCGGTCGCGCCCCGTAGAAACGTCTTGAGCAGGCCATCGACCACACCATCGGGAGTGTCGATGGTGGCCCGGAAAGTCTTGTGGGAGCAATGTTCGCTCCAGGTCTGGGCCAGGGTTTCGAGCTCGGCGTCGGTCGGGTGACGGCCGAGCGAGTTGAACCACTTCTGGATGGCCTCCAGCTCGTCGACGGTCAGACCGAGCCGCCGGGTGGAGCTGAGTTCGACCAGCCCGTCGAGGTCGAGCGAGGCTATGTCGATGTGTTCGGTGAGCAGGGCGGTGGCCGTGTCGTCGGTGAAACCGGGTGCGAGCTGGTTGAAGTTCCAGCGCTCGATCACCTCGTTGTGGAGAACGCGGCTCACCAGTTCGTAGATCTGCGCCTGCCCGATCTTGCCGTAGACGAAGAATCGGCGGCCGATCGAGGCGGACGTGACATCGAAGCCAAGACTCTCGGCCGCTCGGACGAGCTCGGCGCCCTCCCGATCGGTGACCCCGGGCCGAAGGCCCACCTCGATCGCCGTGACCTCACCGAGGCCCTCGGGGGTCAGGTGCTCGTCCCGCAGCATCCACCACTGACCCACCCGATCGACAAGAAGCCGCTCGGCCAGGGTCTCCAGTTCGGACGGCTCCAAACGGCCGCGCAGATGGACGAGCCGATAGCCGACGATCTGATCGACGTCGATGCCGAACAGCTTCGCCTTCTCGACTGCTCCCTCCGCACCGATCTCGGTGACGCCGGGACCGATGACGATGGCGTAGTTGGACTCCATTCCCACTGCTTTCAGGATGTCGGGACTTGCGACCAGGGCCGACGCCGAACCCGGGAATTTTTACCCAAATTTCTTTTACCACCCCGGAGGTGCCACACGGCGCTGTTGGCACGGCCCCCCTGCCAAGGTAGTGCCGATCGTGCCCGGTGTTGGAGCCCGCGGGCGAATTGGGCCCCGAGGGAGCGCTACATTTGGCTCTGTAACGATGAGCTGGGTCATGAGCTGGGACGGAACGAGTGCCGAGGTACTGCGGGGATTGGCGCCGTGAGTGGGGAGTTCGTGTTCGGGGTCGACCTCGACGGCGTCTGCGCCGACTACCACATCGGATTCCGCGACGTCGTCGCCGCTGAACTCGGCGTCGAACCGGAGTCGCTGGCCCGGCCCCCAGAGTGGGGTTACGGGCACTGGGGCATCGAAGCCGACGACTTCAACCGACTGCACAAGCTCGCCGTCACCGAGAAGCGTATGCTTCGAAACCTGCCCGTGATGGACGGCTGTCCCGACGCCCTGTGGCGGCTCTCCGACCTCGGGGTTTGGATCCGGATCATCACCCATCGGCTGTACGTCAACTGGGGCCACGCCGTCACGGTCTCCGACACCGTCGACTGGCTCGACGAGCATCGCATCCCATATCGCGACATCTGTTTCCTCGGCGACAAACCACAGGTCGGCGCCGACGCCTACATCGACGACGCCCCGCACAACATCGATGCGCTGCGTCGGGCGGGCCACACCGTCATCGTCTTCGATCAGCCCTACAACCGCCATTTCGACGGCCCCCGGGCCGCGAGCTGGCACGAGGTGGAGGAGATCGTCAGCGATCTGGCCGCTCGCAGTGCGGTCCGTCAGCCCCAGCTACCGGGGCTCGACGCCGGAGCCGATCGGCTCGACCGGTTCCAGTCCGGTGAGCCGTCGGGCCGCTGAACCACCCCCAACCTTTGGAAGCGGGACGCGAGCTTCAAATAGTTCGGATTGGTGGGGTGGCTGCGGCCGTCCTGCCCGACCGATTCATACGCTCGATCTCCACCAGGGCCTCCAACCACCACACGTTCGGCACGGTCGTGCGACCCGGGAGCTCACCGAGCAGCCGATCGACCACGGCCAGGGTCGCAGGATTGTCCCGACAGGCCAACCGCAGGTCGAGCAGATGATCGACGATCTGATTGCGGCTCGAGAGTTCCCCGTGAACCGAGGTCCGCATGTCCGTTACGAGTGTTTCCACCAGAGATTCAACCACGATCCCATGGTGCACCATGGCGCAACGCAAATGGTGGCGTCTGGGTGAAGTGCCTCAACCGAAGGGATCGGATGGCCTCGGAACCGTCATCGGCTTGGCTAGCCTGCGTTCGGTGATCGATTGGGTTCGAGGGGCGGGAGCCACGGTGGCCGCGCTGGCGCTCGGTGCCGTCATGGTGCGGGCGGCCATCGCCAAGCTCGGGTCCCGGGAACAGACCGAGGCCGACTTCGCCTCGCTCGGTTTGGTCGCCGCCGGCCGGTTGGCCGTGGTGGTCCCGATCGGCGAGTTGGCGGTCGCCGCGCTCCTCGTCGTGGCACCGGGATGGGGTGGCGTCGTTGCCGCCGCGCTGCTGGCGGCGTTCACCGCCGTCCTCGTCCGGGTCCTCCGCCGACCGGACGGTCTGGTGCCGAGCTGTGCCTGTTTCGGCGGATCGAGCCGTTCGCCGATCTCGTGGCGCCACCTGGCCCGAAATGGGATGCTGCTGGCACTGGCCCTCGTCGCCGCCGCCTTCGACGGCCGCTTCAGCCCACTCTTCGGATTTGTGCTCTACTGATGCCGATGAGCAGTGAGCCCGAACGACAGTGGGGGTTCCGGACCCGGGCCCTGCACGCCGGGGGACGACCCGACAGCGCCACCGGAGCCCGGGCGGTGCCGATCTATCAGTCGACCAGCTTCGTCTTCGAGGACACCGCCGATGCGGCCGACCTGTTCGCCCTGCAGAAGTACGGCACGATCTACACCCGGATCTCCAACCCGACGACGGCGGCCTTCGAGGAGCGGATGGCCAG
>JAOUGG010000479.1 GCA_029857855.1 Acidimicrobiia bacterium
CGTTCCGCCTCCGACACGGTGAGCATCACGACGGGCACCTCACCGGCAACGGCTTTGGCCACTGCCACCCCTCCCCCGCCCGGCATGTGGAGGTCGGTGAGGACCAGATCGGGTTTGGTCCTCCTGACGGCGTCGATGGCCTCGGTGGCATCGGATGCCTCGCCGACCACCAGGAAGTTGTCGCCGAGGTCCTCCTTGAGCCCGGTTCGCCAGATGGCGTGATCGTCAGCGACGACGATTCTCACCGGTCCGAGCGACGGTCTGCCTTCACCCATAGTTTCACCTCGGTTCCCTTGCCCGGCCGGCTGACGATCTCGACGCGCCCACCCTGCTCCGTGATTCGACCTCGGATCGAGCGGGACAGGCCGATCCCTTCCGTCATCCCATCGGCCACGAAACCCGATCCGTTATCGTGCACCGACACGAAGACCGTGTCGCCGCCGACGACCTCATCGGGCTCGGACGGCTCGGCGAAGATCGTCACCCGCTCCGCCGACCCGTGTTTGACCGAATTCGTGACCGCCTCCCTCACTGCACCGGCAACCGCAGCGGTCGTTGCGGGCGACAGCGGCGGACAGTCGGCGGCCACCACGACTTGCGTTGTCATGCGATGGTGGCGCTCGGCCTCGGCCGCGACCCGACGGAGGACGGCGTCGAGCCCGCCGCTCAGGTCGATCGGGTTCGGCCCCGACTCGGCCGCGTCGACGACGGCGTCGCCGAGCCGACCCGAGGGCGCCGCCGCCGCACCGATCAGCCGGGCGTCGGACAGGTAGGTCCGCAGCGAGTTCTCCTGGTCTCGTGCCAGCGCGGCGAGGTCGGGGTCGCCGGACCGGCGCTGGATCATGGCCAGGGTCTGCAACACCCCGTCGTGCAGCTCGCGGGCCAGCTCCTCGCGGGCCTTGGCCACCGAGATGAGGCGCTCGGCCCGCAGCAGCCGTCGCATCAGCGGACCGACGAGCAGCCCGACCAGCAACCACAGTCCGATCTTGGAGAACAGCACCCCGATCTGGTCCGGGCCCGAGAACCGGCCGAGCAGCACGATCTCCGACACAACGCTCACGGTACCGACGATGATGGCCACCAGCAGTCCCGCATGATCGTACAGAGGACCCGACCCCCGGCCGGCGGCCGCGATCCCCACGGCCGCGATCCCGGCGGCGGGCCAGGCCCACGGCAACGACTGGGCCCGGTCGTCGGAAAACACGAGGCCGTCGCCGACCAGCAGGGTGAGGCCGAGCGCGACCTCGACGGCGAGCCACGACCAGCGGACGGGGTCGGTCGGCCGCCGCCGACCCAGGAGATACAGGTGGGCCGTCAGGGCGGTGGCCGCAGTCAGCAACACCACCGCGGCCACGGGCTCGACGAGGGCCGATCGCCCGAGCAGCACGCCGATCACGGCACCGCCGAGTGCAACCCACCGGAAGACGGCCAGCGCCCGCATCATCGACGTGACCAGGACCGCCTCGGGCGCCGAAGGCGAGGTCGAAGGCGAGGTCGACATCAACTACCGTCAGGCCCTACGACATCGTTTGAGCAGGCACAGGGGCCGACTCATGACCATGTGGCCCGTCGAGATCCGCATACAGGGCGGTCACCCCCGAGCGGCTGAACAGGGCGACCATGCCGTTCAGGAGGCTGGAGATGACCGTGGCGACCAGGAAGTCGGCGTCGTAGGGAATGAGGTCGGTGAACACGATCTCGTCGAGATCCTCCACCGGAACCCCGCCGAGCTGGGGAGTACCGTCGGCGCCGACCTCGAAGCCGTTCAAGTAGCCGGGGGCGGCGATCGACGACACGACGGTGCCGACGGCCAGCCCGATCAGCGCCAGGATCAACAGTCGCCCGAAGACCGGCCAGAAACGACCGACTGAGCGGCCGAAGGACTCGCTGAGCGCGGAATCGCCGGGGGGACCGACGACGGAACTCACGTTGAGGAAGCTGGCTTTCACCCACAGCCACACGAGCCCGATGATGGCGGCGATGAACACGGCGATGCCCAGCAGCGCCGCCAAGGCACCGTGGATCAGGGCGCCGAGGACGACGAGCAGAATGCCGCCGACGATGGCGGCAAAGGCTGCGAGACCGATCACGATCGACCAGCCGATGTAGCGGGGCGTTCCCCGGAGGCCGGCGACAAGCGATTGGCCAACCGAACTGGAAAGACCGAGGTGACTGCGGTGCAGGAGGTGGCTCTGTGCGAGGCCGATCGCCACCGAGGCGATGGAGGCCACGAGGATCCCGGCGATCCCGAAAACGATGGCGGACGAGCTGACGCCACTGAACGTGGCGTCGTCGAGCGACAGCGATACGCCGTCGATGGCCTGGGCGATCAAGTAGAAGCTGAGCATGCCCGGAATCAAGCCGATCACCAGCAGGATGAACACCGGCGCGGCATTGGCGAAGAGCACCTTGAACGACCGGCCGAGCCAGTTGCCGATGTCGTTCACATAGTCGGGGCTGTGATCGGGTTGGGGTGCGCTCGGGATGGTGAACGGGGCGTCGTGGGTGTGCTCGGTCCAGGTCTGGCCGTCCCAGTACCGCTGCTGATTCGGATTGTGGGGATCTTGATACCAACCGGCTTCCGGCATGTGTTCCGCTCCTTCGTCGGCTCCGAGTGAGGTCAGCGGGCCAACAGATTCCAACCCACCGAGGAAGGATCACCCAATCCCCGGTGCCAACATCCATAGAACCCTAGTACCAAAACGGCCGAGACAAAGCCAAGGAGGGCAAGATCGACGACCCCCGGGCGGGCACCGGGATCAGGGTCGCTTCGCCCGTCCCGCCGGTCCCGGAGCACGGTCACTCAGAGTTCCAGCGAGACGGTGACGGGGCCGTCGTTGACCAGCTCGACCTTCATCGTCGTGCGGAACCGCCCCGTCTCGACCTTCATGCCGAGAGTCCGCAGGCGATCGACGAGATCGTCGACCAGCGGCTCCGCCTGCTCCGGCCGGGCCGCCTCGATATAGGACGGACGGTTGCCCTTGGCCGCGTCGCCGTAGAGCGTGAACTGGCTGACGACGAGAATCTCCCCGCCGACGTCGGCCACCGAGCGGTTCATCTTTCCCTCGTCATCGTCGAAGATACGAAGCTTCATCAGCTTGCTGGCCAGCTTCTCGGCGTGGGCCGAGGTGTCGTCGTGCGTCACGCCGACCAGGACACAGAGTCCTGGCCCGACGCTTCCGACGACCTCGCCATCGACGGTCACCTGCGCCCGCTCCACCCGCTGTACCAGTGCTTTCATTTGGCTACGGGTCCTCCCGCTGGCGGCCTGTCCTATGGTGGAGCGTCCGACCACGGGGGTTCGGACCGCACTCCCACCGATTACCCCGTAACCTTAGAGAGAGAAATCAGCCTTACGGTGTCAGACGGCAAGGCCGGACAACACCGTCGGAGGACGAGGCAGGGCCATGTCGAACCACAAACCGGGTATCCAGCGTGATCCCATCGGGGCGGATGCGCCGCTCCGGTTGGCCTACCTGTCGTACCGCTCCAAGCCCACCGTCGGCGGCCAAGGCATCTACACCCGCCACCTCACCAAGGCGCTCGTCGACCTCGGACACTCGGTCGAGGTGCTGTCGGGTCAGCCCTATCCGGTGCTCGACGCGCGGGTCAAGCTGACGAAGCTGCCGAGCCTCGACATCTTCAACGACCAGTACCCCGGTC
>JAOUGG010000478.1 GCA_029857855.1 Acidimicrobiia bacterium
GAACCGACGAGGGCCGTCATCTCCTTGGGCGACTTGAAGTCGGCCACCCGCTCGAAGACCGTGAGGATCAGATCCTGCTGGCGGGCTTGGCGGTTGAAATCGGAGGAGGTACGGATCCGACGCCACTGCCCGTCGACGAACTCCTCGGTCTTGCGGGACCGCACCCACCCGAGTGTGGTGGCGCCGTCGGCCAGCGTACACCCGGCCGGCAACTCGAACTTGGGGCGCTCACGCAACGGGCGGTCGAGGCAGACCTCAAAGCCGCCGAACTGATCGATGATGGCGGCGAACCCGTCGAAGGTGAAGATGGCAAAGTGGTCGATCTGGTAGCCGGTGAAGTCTTTGACCGCCCCGGCCAACGCGGTGGCGCCGTTGATGTCGCCGCAGCCGTTGAAGTTGGCGTTGATGCGGGTGAGGCCCCCGGTACAGCGGTTCGGGATGTAGAGGTCGCGGGGCAGCGAGACCATGATGGGCGGCGACTCGTCGCTGGGCAGCATCGCCATGATGATGACGTCGGACCGAAGCTCGCTCCTGTCGAGGCCGACGATCAGGAAGTTCTCATAGGTCGTCGGACCGGTGGGCGCAGCGGCGACGGGAGCGGGGAGGGTCACACCTTCCGGGAGGCCCTCCTCTTCCTCCGCCGTCGGTGCCTGGACGGCGGGAAGCCGCTCGAAGGCGGCCGAGTCGAACGTTTCGCGCTCGACGTTGCGCCAGTCGTTCCAGATGCTTGCGGCGTTCCAGGCCGGGTAGGCGGCGAGGATGAGAAAGACGGCGAGGACGCCGAGGATGATCCGCCGACGGCGGGACCAACCCGGCTTCTGACTCGGGGTCGGGGTCGTCTGCCGGTCGGGGGCGTCGAGTCGATCGACGCCGGGGCTGTCGTCGAGCGGGGCAATCCGCGGCCTGTCGTCGAGCACGTCGGCGTCGACGCGGCGGTCAGAACTGTCAAATCCCCACGGTCGGGTACGACGAGACCTGCCAGGTCTCTGGGCAACTCTCCACATCAATGTTCATGGTACTGCTTGTTGAAAGACATGTCCCATAGGTGAAGCAGCTGTGGCGGGTTGATGCGACGGTGGCGGTGGCGGGCGGGATCGCCCACTACTGTCGACGGCCATGACCGCCTTCGAACCCGTTTCCTGGGATCCGCCGAAAGCGCCCGGCCTGGTCGGGGAATTCGAGGAGAACGACCGGCTGCGCACCGCCGACCGTTGGGAGACGGGCGGGATCGGCCCCGAGGATGTGGCGATCGACGCCGCCGGCGCGGTGTTCACCGGCTTGGCCGACGGCTCGATCCTGCGCTTCGACTCCCAGGGCGGACCGCCCGAGCGGATTGCGACAGCCGGCGGGCGGCCTCTGGGCGTGGAGATCCTCGGCGACGGCGAGCTGCTCGTGTGCAACGCCGATCTGGGTTTGCAGCGGGTGACGGTCAGCGGCGAGGTGTCGGTGCTGGTCGACCGGTTCGAGGATCAGCGGTTGACGCTCACCAACAACGCATCGGTGGCCGCCGACGGCACCATCTATTTCACCGAGTCGACGACCCGGTGGAGTCTGCACGACTACACCAACGATCTGCTCGAGGGTCAGACGACCGGGCGCCTGCTGGCCCGGCGGCCCGACGGTTCGGTCGAGCTGGTGTTCGACGGCTTGCAGTTCGCCAACGGGGTGGCGCTCGACTCTGACGAGACGTCGGTCTTCGTGGCAGAGACCGGTCGCTACCGCATCCACCGGCATTGGCTGCAGGGTCCCCGGGCCGGGACGACGGAGGTGTTCGTCGACAACCTGCCCGGATTCCCCGACAACCTCAGCTTCGCCGACGGGATCCTCTGGGTGGCCGCCCCGTCACCCCGCCAGGCCGCGGTCGACTTCATCCAACCCCGACCGTGGCTACGGAAGGTGACCTATCGTCTTCCCGAATCACTGAAGCCCAAGCCGCTCCGTCATGCGATCGTTCTCGGGTTCGACGACGAGGGGCGGGTGGTCCACAACCTCCAGGACTCCACCGGCACCGTCGCCATCACCACCGCCGCCCGCTCCCACGCCGGCCGGCTGTTCATCGGCACACTCAGCGAACCGACCGTGGCGGTTCACGAACTCTGATCGGCGTCGTGCCGGCGCCGATCACCCGAGCGAGGAGCACGGCAATGGAAAACGACCGGGTCGAGCCGACCTTCTCCGGTGTTCGCACGATGCTTCGTCTTCCCCATGTCCCCGAGCCGGCGAGCTGGAAGGCCGGCGGAGTCGCAGTCGTCGGGGTCCCGTTCGACCTCGCCGTCACGAACCGGCCCGGGGCTCGGTTCGGTCCGGCCGCGGTGCGCGACGCCTCGTTCATGGTGGCCGACCTGGCCCACTACCCCACCGGTGTCGATCATGCGGCGCTCGGCGTCGACACCGGCGACGTGCTGCTTGATCTCCACCACCCCTACTCGGTTCCCGGCGCCATCACGGCCCGGGTGGCCGAGGTCGTGGCCGCGGGCTGCCTTCCCCTGAGCCTCGGCGGTGACCATTTCATCACGCTGCCCATCCTGCGGGCGGTCGCCGCCCATCACGGCCCGGTCGCCCTCGTCCACTTCGACGCCCACACCGACACCTGGGAGCCGATCGCAACCGACGACCCTCCCTCGGGTGTCGGCGCGGGCCCGGCCGACCTCAACCACGGGTCGATGTTCGTGCACGCGCTCCGGGAAGGTCTGATCGACCCGCATCGCACCATCCAGGTCGGCATCCGCACCTTCAACGACGACACCCGGGATCTCACCATCGTCGACGCTCCGACCGTCCGCAGAATCGGGACTGAGGCGGTGGCGGCCCGAATCCGTGACCACGTCGGATCCGGCCCCACCTACCTTACGTTCGACATCGACTTCCTCGACCCGGCCTACGCTCCCGGCACCGGCACCCCGGTTGCCGGCGGCTTCTCGACAGGCGAGGCCCAGGACATCCTCGCCGGCCTCGGTGGGATCGACTGGGTGGGCGCCGATGTGGTCGAGGTGTCCCCGGCGTACGACCACGGACAGGTCACGGCACTGGCCGGGGCCACGGTGGCCGCCGAGTGGCTGGCCCTCGTCGGTGCCACCCGCACCTCGACGGGATAGCGGCGACGCCCGGCGACCTCAGGGTTCGAGCAGGCGGATGGCGTCGGGCGCGATGTCGAGCGCCACCCGGTCGCCGGCGGAGGGGATCCAGGATGAACCGTCGTTTGGGACCACGGCCTGCACCCGGCCGGCGACCGTATCGACGTTCGCGTGCGACACCGACCCGACGAACACCACGTCGGCCACCGTCCCCTCGAGCCGTTGATCGCCGCGGCCGTCCCCGGCGCCGCCCCCTGTGCCCGCCGACGTGCTCGCCAGCCGCACCCGCTCCGGTCGAACGAACAGTGTGCACCGTGCATCGAACGAGCCGGTGTCGGCCGCCAACCGATGCCCGGCGACCTCCACCATGCCGGGCCCGACGACGGCGCCGGCCAGCAGGTTGGCCAGGCCAAGGAAGTCGGCCACGTAGGTCGACGACGGCGACTGGTAAACGTCACGGGGCGTGCCGATCTGTTCGATCTCGCCCTCCCGCATGACCGCCAGGCGGTCGCTCATGGTGAGTGCCTCCTCCTGGTCGTGGGTGACGTACACGAACGTGATGCCGACCTCGCGATGCAATGCCTTCAGC
>JAOUGG010000480.1 GCA_029857855.1 Acidimicrobiia bacterium
CGTCGTCGAAGCTGCCGACGTCGCCGGTGTGGAGCCAGCCCCCGCGCAGGGTCTCGGCGGTCGCCTCGGGCTGACCCCAGTAGCCGGTCATGACCACGTCACCCCGCACCACGATCTCGCCGATCTCGCCGGACGGGAGTTCGTTGTCGTCGTCGTCGACCACTCGAACCTCCACATCGGTGCGGGGGAACCCGACGCTCTGCAGGCGTTCCCGCCACCGGGGATGATCCCGCTCGGCGTGGTCGGACTTCGAGAGCGCGGTGATGGTCATCGGGGTCTCGCCCTGCCCGTAGATCTGGGCCAGGCGCGGGCCGAGCACGTCGAGGGCGGCCTCCAGGTCGGCCAGGTACATCGGAGCGCCGCCGTAGATGATGGTCTTGAGGTTCGCCAGGTCGGCCGCCGCAATCGCCGGATCGGCGGCCAACCGCTTGACCATGATCGGGGCGGCGAAGAACGACATGCCCGGCCAACGCGGCAGGAGAGCGGCGATCTCGGCCGGGTCGGCACCGCCCGATTCGGGGACGACACTGACCGCGCCTCGGGCGATGTGGGGCAGACCGTAGAGGCCGGAGCCGTGTGAGATGGGAGCGGCGTGGAGCACGGAGTCGCCGACCGACACCGCGTCGATGTCGGCGTAGTAGCTGAGCGACATCATCAGCAGATTGCGGTGGGTCAGGGTGGCCCCCTTCGGCCGCCCGGTGGTGCCGCTGGTGTAGAACAGCCAGGCCGCGTCGTCGGGGAGTCGATCGACGAGCGCCATGGGGTCGGCGGCGGTGAGTCGATCCCACCGTTCGCCGGGAGCGACCACCACGGCCCGCAAAGACTCGACGGTGCCGAGCAGCGCGTTGAGGTCGTCGGCGTGGTCGGCGTCGGTGATGGCGACAGCCGCTCCACTGTGTTCGAGGATGTAGGCGATCTCGTCCCGATGGAGGCGGGCGTTGACCAGCACTGCGGCCAGCCCGGCGTGCCAAATGGCGAACTTGGCCTCGAGATATTCGGGACGGTTGCGCATCACGATGGCGACCCGATCACCCGGGGAGAGCCCGAACTCGCTCCGCAAACCGGCGGCCGCGGCTGCGGTTCGGGCGGCGAAGGTCGCCCAGTCGGCGTGGACCCGCTCACCTTCGGCCAGCGCCGGTGCGTCCGGTCGCCGTCGACCCTGGCGTTCGATCCAGGTGGCCAGATTCATGGCGTCTTTCCGTCGTCATGGTGTCCAATCACGCCAATGGAGCGTACTACTCGACATGGGCACGGGCACACTGAACCGATGCCCCGACTGAGCGACGAGGAGGCCCTGGCCCGGTTGACGGCCCACGACCACGGCGTGCTGTGCACCATCCACCCCGAGCGTGGGATCGACGCCGTGCCCTGCGTCTACGCGGTCGACGACGACGGCTACGTCGGCATTCCCGTCGACACGGTCAAGCCCAAATCATCGACCCGGCTGCAGCGGGAACGGAACCTCGAGGCCGACCCCCGGGCAACGCTGCTGGCCGAGCAGTGGGACGCCGACGACTGGTCGAAGCTGTGGTGGGTACGGCTGGAACTGCGCCGGCAGGCTGACGCCTCGCCCGAACGGGAGGCGGCCCTGGGCGACCTGCTGGCAGGCCGCTATCCGCAGTATCGAGACGAGCCGTTCGCCAAGGTGTTGGTGCTGCGCATCGTCAACGCACTCGGCTGGGAGGCAGTCCCGTCTCTACACTGATCAACCAATGCGCAACATTCCGATACCGTCCCGCGAAGAGGACTTCACCGCCGACCCGGCCGAACTCTTCTTCGATCTCAGCTTCGTCTTCGCCTTCTCCCGGTTGGTCTTCCACCTGGTGCACCACCCGACTCTCGAGGGCTTCGGCGAGTTCGTTCTGCTCTTCACCCTGATCTGGACGGCGTGGTCGAACTTCACCTGGAGTGCCAACGCGGTCGCCGGTAACAGCCGACCGGTGCGAGCCGTGTTCATGGCGGCCACCGCCATCAGCGTGCCCATGGCGGCCTCGCTCCAGGAACCTTTCGGCAATGGTTCGGTCGTCTTCGCCGTCACAGTGTCGGCCATCCTGTTGATGCCGATAGCGACCGGCGCCACCCTCCTCGTCGACGAGGACGCCGTGCGGTCATCCAATGTTCGCTATCTGCTCTTCACCGTCGCCGGAATCGCCCTGGTGCTGGCCGGCGGGTTCGCCGACGATCGGTGGCAGCTCGCGTTGTGGATTGCCGCCGTCGCCGTGCTCATCCTCAACACGCTCGATGCCGGTGCAGGCGACTGGGTGGTGCGACCCGGCCATTTCGCCGAACGCCACGGTCTGATCGTGATCGTCGCCCTCGGCGAGGTGGTGGTGGCCATCGGGGCGCCGGTGGTGGACGCCCTGGCCGAAGGCGAACCGCTCGACGGCAATCTCGTGGCCGCCCTGACCGCGTCGGGCGTACTGGCCGGGTTCTTGTGGTGGTCGTACTTCGACCGGCCGCTACCGGCTCTCGAACACCGCCACGAACAGTTGTCGGATGCCAACGAGCGTTCTCGGTTCGCCCGCGACGTCTACACCTACAACCACTTCTTCATCGTCGGCGGGATTCTGCTGCTGGCCGCCGCGCTGGAGGAGATCATGCTGCATCCCGCCGAGCCGCTTCCGGACAGCTTCCGCTGGATGCTGTTCTCGGGACTGGCGGTCTTCCTCCTCGGGGTGGTCATGTCGATCGTCCGGGCCTACACCTCGTTGGCCGTTGAACGGCTGGTCGCCGTGGCAGCCCTGGCCGTGCTGATCGCCGCCACCGGATCGGTGAACGGCCTCTGGCTGCTGATCGCCGTCGACGTGCTCATCGTGGTGATCCTCGCCGTCGAGCACTACCGAGTCGAGGTCGCGCACCGATTCGTCTCCGTCCCCCGCCGCACGACCGCGACCGACTGACGAGCCGTACTTGACCGTCAGGAGCAGTGCTTGGCCGCCGGGAGGTCCATGGCCGGGCTCCGGTCGAAGAAACCGATGGGCTTCAGCGTGAACCCGATGCTGGCCACCGGCATGACCGGCCAGTCCTCGATGGCGGGCAGATGGTTGGCCCCCATCACGTACCACACGACGACGTCGGTGTTTTCGACGGAGCGGTCGGCCTCAGTCCAGCGAGGCAGGCCGTCGCCGCCTTGGTGCTGGTTGGGGTAGGCACCGGCCGGCCAGTTCTCGTCGCGGTCGTACGGTGTGACCCACAGATGGTTCCACATGTAGCCGGCCCGCTGCCTGATCGATGACTCATCCGTGGCGAACGGGAGGATGTTCTCCCCGGGCAGCAGCCGGTACGCGGTGGGCTGACCCATCCGGTTGGTGCGAGATCCGCTCTGGATCTTCCAGTACCGCCCCTGGAGCGGGTCGATAGTGCGCCGGGCCTCCGACTCGGTCGACAGCACGGTCTGCTCGCCGTAGAAGGCGTTGCCGAACGGATTTTCGTCGGCCGGGGCGGGCACGGTGTTCACCTCGACAATGGTGTTGTCGGTGCCGTCGACCCACATGTCGAGCCGGGTGCAGAAGAAGTGCTGGTGGTTGGGTCCATAGAGGTTCGGGCCCAGCTGTGTGCCGTATTTGGTGGTCTCGCCGTCGTCGAGCCCGCCGGTGGTGAGGATGCCGGTCATCTTGATCTCGTTCTCGATACGTCCGTCCTGGTAGA
>JAOUGG010000012.1 GCA_029857855.1 Acidimicrobiia bacterium
GACACCCGCAAGACCGATCGGCTCGTCGGCCGCGTTGACGATCACACCGTCGTCGACGGTGACCGAGCGTTCGACGTCGTCGAGGGTCGTGAGCTTCTCGCCGTCGCGACCCATGCGGACACCGAGGTGGCCCTCGGGCACCAACGCCAGGTCATAGGTGTGGTTGGGCTGCCCCAGCTCGAGCATCACGTAGTTCGAGATGTCGACGATGGAATTGATCGGACGCATGCCGGCCGCGTTGAGGCGGGACGCCATCCACGACGGCGACTGACCGATGGTGATGTTGTCGAGCACCCGGGCCCCGAACCGCTGGCAGAAGTCCGGGGTCCGGATCTCGATCGACGTGCGTTCGGAGGCCGGCGGGTCGAGTTCGGCGAGAACCGGCTCGCGGTTCGTGAACGGCACGCCGAGCTTGGCCGCCAGATCACGTGCCACCCCGGCCACCGAGAGGGCGTCGGGCCGGTTGCCCTCGACGTCGATGTCGAACAACACATCGGTCTGGGCGCCGAGCGCGTCGGCCAGCGGTTGGCCCAGGCTGAGGCCGGGCGGAAGGATATGGATGCCGTCGGCGTCCTCCGCGACCTCAAGCTCGGCCGCGGAACACAGCATGCCGTTGGACCACTCGCCCCGCATCTGGCGTCGGGCGATCTCCAAGCCACCGGGCATGACGGTCCCGAGGGTGGCGAGGGGCACAAGATCTCCGACCGCCATGTTGAAAGCCCCGCAACAGATCTGCAGCGGCTCGCCGTCACCGGTGTCGACGTCGACGAGTTGGATGCGGTCGGCCTTCGGGTGCAGTCGGAGGCCGAGAACCTCGGCCACCACGATGCCGTCCCAGCTCGAACCGACGACGGAGACATCCTCGACGACGAGCCCGATCTCGATGAGCGCCTGGGCGAGGCCTTCGGGGTCACCCTCGATCGGGGCGAACTCCTGCATCCAGGACAGAAGAACCTTCATGATGTGGACACCTCCATGAGGAGGCCTTCCACGAAGGGGACCTTCATGATCGGGACTTCCACAACGGGCAGGACGTTCATCTCGTACCTCTGACTACGATCTTGTTGGCGGTGGGCGGCGAACACTAGAACTGGCGCAGGAACCGGATGTCGTTCGAGTACATGTCACGCAGGTCGTCGACGCCGAACTTGAGCAGGGCGAGGCGGTCGATGCCGAACCCGAAGGCGAAACCCGACCACTCCTCCGGATCGACCCCGCCGGCGCGCAGGACGTTGGGGTGGACCATGCCGCATCCGCCGAGTTCCAGCCAGGAGCCGTCGGGACTCTGGACGTCGAACTCGGCCGACGGCTCGGTGAACGGGAAGTAGTTCGGCCGCAGGCGGGAGTTGAAGCCGGAACCGAAGTAGCGCTCGGTGAAGGCCTGGATGGTGCCGGCCAGATCGGCCAGCGAAATTCCCTTGTCGATCACCAGCCCCTCGAGCTGGTGGAAAACGGGCATGTGGGTGGCGTCGGCGGTGTCCCGCCGAAACACCCGGCCGGGAGCCACGATGTAGATCGGAGGCTCCTGGGTCAGCATGGTCCGGATCTGGACCGGCGACGTGTGGGTACGCAGTAGGGTCGAGCCAGGTTCGCCGTGGTTGACGTAGATCGTGTCGAAGCCGTCGCGGGCCGGGTGTCCGGGCGGGATGTTGAGGGCATCGAAATTGTGCCAATCGGTCTCGACGTCGGGGCCCTCGGCGACGTGGTAGCCCATACCGACGAACACGTCCTCGAGCTCCTCCCACGCCTGGGTCACGATGTGGGCGTGACCGACCGACACCGTGGTCGGAACCTCGGTGAGATCGAGCCGTTCGGCCTGCAGGCGAGCCACCCGTTCGACGGCGGCCAGCTCCTCACGGCGTTGGGCCAACGAGACCTCAACATGCTGCCTGGCTTCGTTGAGGGCCCGACCGGCGGTCTTGCGTTCCTCCACCGGAATCGAACCAAGATCACGCTTGAGCACGATCAACGACCCGGACTTGCCGAGCGCGTCGGACTCGACCCGATCGAGATCGGCCACCGACGCCGCCTCGGCGATGGCGGCCAGCGAGGACGATTCGTGCTTGGCTATCAGATCGAGCATGAGACTTCCATCAGGGGACTGGACACCGGTTCTTGGGGCATCGGGGCTTCGGTCTTCCTTACTTGTTTAGCGAATCGACGGCCGTTTGACAGCCAATTTCACGACGGATCGGGATCGAACGAACTGCGATTGCGGCGCTGGCGGGCAACCTCGAAGGCCAGCACCGCGGCTGCGGCTCCGACGTTCAACGACTCGACGCCGTCGGCCATCGGGATGGTGACGACCTCGGTGGCCGAGGCGATCACCGCTGGTTCGAGCCCGCGGGGTTCGTTGCCGAGCAGAATCGCCGCCGAGGTGAGGTCGAGCCGGTCATACGCCGGGGCCGCCGGTTCGACGACGGTGGCGACCACGGGTCGGCCGGTGGACCGCAGTGCCTGAACCGCCTCGTCGACCGCCCCGTCGACGACGATCGGCAGGCGGAGTACCGAGCCGGCGGAGGCTCTCACGGCCTTCGGATTGAGATGGTCGACCGACTGGCCGACGATGACAACACCGCCGAAGCCGGCGGCCTCCGCGGTTCGGATGATCGTGCCCAGATTGCCGGGATCGCGCAGTTCGACCGCCACGAGGATCGGCAGGTCGGCGTCGATGTCGCCGAGGCTGGAGGAGGGTGACTCGACGATCGCGGCCACCGGGCGAGGGTTCGCGGGGTCGAGGATCGAGGTCAACGTGTCGTCGTCGACCGTGTAGACCGGCGTCGATCCGAGCGACGCCCCAGCGCTCTCCAACTCGGCGATGAGCAGGTCCCAGCCGTTCACCGCACCGACGAAGACCGCTTCGAGCGGGCATGGCGAGGCCAACGCCTCGATCACCAGCGTCGGCCCGTCAACGACGAAGGCCCGCTCGTCCGAGCGGACCTTCGTCTGCCGGACCAGCCGGCGAAGTCGCTTGAGCCGGGCGCTGTGAGCGCCGAGCGAAACCGGTTCGGGGTGGCGAGCGGTGTCGACCATGTCGTCTGAAGCGCCGGCCGGGCGTCCGCCCCTGCAGCAACCGTCCTAAGCGGCCTCGACCGAGTTCTCCGCCAGCTGTACCAGACCGGCGAACGCGGTCGGATCGGAAACGGCGAGTTCGGCCAGCATCTTGCGATCGACCTCGATCTCAGCTGCCTTCAGACCGCTGATGAAGCGGCTGTAGGTGGTGCCGTTCTGGCGGCAGGCAGCGTTGATCCGCTGAATCCACAGTCGACGGAACTCTCCCTTGCGGGCACGGCGGTCACGGAAGGCGTAGTTGCCCGAATGCATGACCTGCTCGTTGGCGGCCCGGACACTGCGGCTCTTGTTGCCGTAGTAGCCCTTGGCCTTGGCCAGCGTGGAACGACGACGCTTCTTCGAGTGCACAGAGCGCTTAACACGTGCCATCTAACTTCTACTCCTCTTGCAAAACGAAACGACTCTTGGGGTGCGGTCGCCGGTCCGGCGGCCGCAGGGAAACTCAGCTCGACAGAAGCTTCTTGATACGCGGCGCGTCGGCCGGGCTGACCTCGAAGTCTCCGGTCAGACGCCGCTTGCGCCGACTCGACTTCTTCTCCAAGAAGTGGTTCAGGTTCTTGCTCCGGCGGGTCACTTTGCCCGATCCGGTCACCTTGAACCGCTTCTTGGCTCCCTTGTGCGACTTCATCTTCTTTGACATGGCTCTACCTTGCACTCTCGAACTTGCGCTGATGATCCCGGTCCCGGTCCCGGTCCCGCAAACGGGGCCGGGACCGGCAGGACACGGACTAGTCGGAACCGGCCGTATCGGCCGCCACCGGTTCCGGTACCTCGGTGCTTTCCTCCGGCACGTCGACGGGATCGGACTCGGCCACGGCCTCGGACGGGCCATCGGCCCGGCCTTCGGCTGCGGTCGCCTCCTTGGCTGCGCGGGCCTCCTGGGCCTTGCGAGCCTTCACCTTCTTGGTGTCGGGACCAAGCACCATGGTCATGTTTCGCCCGTCGAGCCTCGGGTACGCCTCAATCTTCGCGTAGTCGTCGACCCGTTCGGCGATGTCGTCGAGGATCTTCTTCCCCAACTCGGGGTGGGTCACCTCACGACCACGGAACATGATGGTTATCTTGACCTTGTGGCCATCCTGTAGAAACTTTTCGACCTTGCGCGTCTTGGTGTCAAAGTCACTCACACCGATCTTTGGTCGGTACTTCATTTCCTTGACGACGATGTTGGTTGCCTTTTTCCGAGATTCCTTGGCCCGTTGGGCCGCCTCGTACTTGTACTTGCCGTAATCCATGATCCGGCAAACGGGCGGGTTGGCCTTGTCGGCCACCTCAACCAGGTCGAGGCCCATCTCGCGCGCCAACGAAAGCGCCTGCGGGATCGGCTTGACTCCAAGCTGATCACCGTCGGGCCCGATGACACGAACTTCTCGAGCTCGGATCTTGTCGTTGATCCGAGGCTCAGGCGACGCTGCTATTGTCGATCACCCCTCATAGAGTTTCCTCTCAGTAGACGTCTTCTCCAAGGCCGAAGCCCCGAGTGGATGAAGCAGAGAGGGAAGGAGATCGAGCAGGCCCCGGTGAAGGAACTCCGTTTGGCGCTCCGGAACGGCTGATCCCGGCCCGAAGGTGCCGAACCGGGATAGTCGTTTCACCGACTTGATCGAAATGTAGCGACCCAGGCTCACCACTGGTGGCCGGGTGGGGCGCAACGGCCCTCTTTGCTCAGTGTTCAAGCCTACCGGGCATCGGCCGCCAAGTGCCGATAGCTCCCTTTTTCCTCTGTTTTTTCTTGATGACGGTCGACGAAGGAGATGATTGCGTCCGCGGAGACGTTTGAGGCCCGGTTTCGATGGTCGTAGATTTGTTTCCCATGAGCACCCTCTGGACACCCGACGGCGAGCGAAAGGTACCACCGGCAAACGATGAGCCGGCCGCGGCACCCTCCGGTGAGGAAGCCGAACCCGAGCTCACCCCCGAACAACAGGAACAGGCGAGGGCGATGGCGAAGGAGCTCGCCGAGGCCCGGGCCCGGATCCTGGCCACCGAGGCGTCCACCGTCGTGGCCAATCATGCCTTCGGCATCTACGAGCTGGCCGCCATTCATCTCACCGCGGACGAACCGAAACTCACTGAAGCCCAGGTGGCGATCGACGCCCTGGGAGCGCTCGTCAACGGCCTGAAAGGACGGCTCGGCGAGGTCGAAGGCACGCTGGTCGACGCTCTGCAGCAGGCCCAGCTTCTCTACGTACAGCGGGTCGAGGCGGCCAATGCCGCCGGGAGCGCATCGGACCCGTCGGCCCCCGACAGCCCCGACGCCTGATCGGCGGTCGCGTTCCCTTCAGTCGACAGGCCCACCGGCCGGCGATGCCCCCGCGACGACATCGGGCGATGCGTGGGCAAGAACTCCGGGCGCGACGGTGCCGTGTCCATTTGGCGAGTGAACGGCATCACGCAATCGATCGAGATGTGGGGTCATGGCCTCGGCCGGACCGGGACGCTGGTGCAGAAAGCCCTGTTGGTAGCGAACGCCGAGGTCACGCAGGATCTCGGCCTGCGCAAGCTGTTCCACGCCCTCGGCCACGATTGACATACCCATCCCGTCGGCCTGGGTGACGATGGCGTTCACCACGCTGCGGTCGATCGACTCGTTGGCCACCCCCTCCACGAACACCCGGTCGATCTTCAAGGTCGACACCATGGCCAGGCTCTGCAGTCGGGCCAGTGATGCCTGACTCGTCCCGAAGTCGTCGATCACGAGACGCACACCGGCCAGCTCGAGTTGGCGGAGCATGAGCAGGGTCCGGTCGAGACAATCCATGACCAGCTCCTCGGTGATCTCCAGCTCGAGCTGGTCGGCGGGGAGCCCGCTCTCGGCCAGCGCCCGGGTCACGGATCCGACGAGCCCGGGGTCGAGCAGCTGGCGTTCGGCCACGTTGACCGACACCGTGATCGGCCGGCCGGTCAGCTCGATCCACCGGACGGCCTGGTGACAGGCGCGGTGCAGCACGATGGTTCCGAGGTCGACGATCAGGTTCGACTCGGCGGCGACGGACAGGAAGTCGGCCGGGTGGACCATGCCCCGAACCGGATGGTTCCATCGAACGAGTGCCTCAAACCGATGGGCGATACCGGTGACGACGTCGAGAACCGGCTGATAGTGAACAACCAGTTCGTCGGACTCGATGCCGCGCCGCAGGTCCTGTTCGAGTTCGAGGCGGGCGACCGCCTGAGCTCGCACGGACGGATCGAACACCGCATAGCGGCCACCGCCCTCCCCCTTGGCCAGCTGCATGGCGCTGTCGGCGTCCCGAAGGAGCTCGGCTGCCGTCTCGGCGGGGGCCTTGCCCCGGCCGTCGGGGTCACCGGTGGAAACCCAGGCGATGCCCACACTGCCGGAAACGATCTGGGTCGGGTTGTTGGCCACCGCGGTCGGCTGGGCCAGTATCCCGACCAGACGATCAGCCAAAACCTCCAGATCACGGGGCGTTCTCAGGCCGCTGGTGGCGATCACGAACTTGTCACCGCCGAAACGTCCGATCGAGTCGTCGGACCGCAGCACCCGCCGCAGGCGCTCCGCGGACGCCCGAAGCACCTCGTCACCCGCATGATGGCCGAACGAGTCGTTGACGACCTTCAGCCGGTCCAGATCGCAGAACAGCACGCCGACCAGCGCTTCATCGGACGGCTCGGCCAGTCGGCGCTCGATGTCGAGCGCGATCGCACCTCGGCCCATCATCCCCGTGAGGGGGTCGACATCACCGTCGTCGGCGATGTGGCGAAGCTCGTCGTCGAGCTCTTTGATGCGTTCGAGCGCCCGGACGACGATGCCGACGGCCACGGTCAGTGCGGCGCCGAACACCAGGGTCAGTGTCGAGCCCACGTGCCGACCGCCGCTCGACCGTTCGAGTCCGAGCGCCGACCACCAAGCCAGAACCACCACCGCCCCGACGTTGACCGGCGGCAGCCAGTGCGGCATCCGGGCCAGAACCCGCTGCAGCGCGAGTAGCATCGGCGCTGTCGGGCCCGGTCCACTGTCGACGTCGACGTCGACGTCGACGTCGGCGTCAGGCCGCGTATCGACCGGCTCGTGTTCGGAGACGAGCCGTGTGGTGTCGATGCCGAGAGCGTCGACACCGTCGCCGGGCCGTTCCGACGTCGCGTGTTGTGAGGTCGCGGGGGCCACCCGTATCCGATCGGCCGAACGGGTGCCGAACTTACGATTCCGACGCTGGTTGTGAGATCGAGCCCGAACCGGCGAAGGCTGTTCGACTCAGTGGACGATCTTGGCCAGCGGAAGCTCGATGATGTCGGACGCTCCGGCGTCCTTCAGATCCGGGATGAGGATGTTGATCCGGGCCTTCGGAACGACCGTCTCCACCGCAAAGCCGGCGCCGCCGTGGAGCTCGTTGACCGTGGGGGCCTTCATCGACGGCAGGAGTCCGATGACCTTGTCGAGCGAGACCCCGTCGGACACGTTCAGCTTTACCAGCACCTGGGTGCGGGCCTCGAGGGCGCCCTGCAGCAGAATCATGAGCTGGTTCATGGCGTGCTGCTTGTCCAGGTCGGCGTAGGACTCCCGGTTGGCCACCACCTCGGTGTAACTCGAGATGATCGTGTCGACGATACGCAGGCCGGCGGCCCGTAGCGCACGGCCCGTCTCGGTCAGATCAACGGCGACATCGACGATGTCGGGCACCTTGGCCTCGGTTGCACCGTAGGAGAGACGCACGTCGGCGTCGATCCCCTTTTTGGCGAAGAACCGTTTGGTGAGTTCCGGATACTCGCTCGAGACGCGCACGCCGTCGCTCAAGTCCTCCACCGACTGGATGGGCGAATCGTTGGGAACGGCGACCACCAGGCGGACGGGGTCCGAGGTCGCCTTCGAGTACTTCAGCTCCCCGAGGGAGACGACGTCGCTGTTCGTCTCCTCGACCCAGTCCCGGCCGGTGATACCGACGTCGAACAGACCCTCGGCCACGTAGATGGGGATCTCCTGCGGCCGGAGGATCCTGACCTCGTCGACACGGGGGTCGTTGATCGAGGCCGAATACTGGACCGACGAGCTGCGGCGTACCGACAGGTCCGCGGCGTCGAACAACTCCATCGTGGCCTTTTCGAGTGATCCTTTGGGCAGGACGAGTCTCAACATTCTCTCAACGGTAACCGATCCTCGGGCCGACCGGCCGCCCGTCTTTCCGGTGGGAGACTAATGAGGTCGGCCGCCACCGAGGAGCTCGACGGCATGGGGAATGACGTCGAGAACGGCATCCAGCGTCTCCACCGCTCCTTTGGTCGAACCAGGGGTGTTCACGATGAGGCAGCGACCACGGGTTCCCGCCACCGCCCGGCTGAGACGGCCAAGACCTCGGTCGTTGCACAACCGCATCGCCTCGGCCAGACCCGGCGCCTCCCGCTCCAGCACGGCTTTCGTGCCCTCCGGCGTGAGATCGCGCGGCCCGAACCCGGTGCCACCCGTTGTGACGATGAGGCCGTTGAAGTCGGTGCTCAGGTCCTCCAACGCCTCGGCGACCGACTCCACCCCATCGGCCACCTGGCGGCGTTCCACCACCACCCAACCGGCCCCCGACAGCCAGTCGTCGAGCGCCTGCCCCGAGGCATCCTCCCGGGTTCCGGCGATGACGCCGTCGGAGACCGTGAGTATTTTCGCGCTGAGGTTGGAGGTGTCGATAATGGAATCAGTCATCCGGCCAGTGTGCCCGACAGTGGCGCCCTGTTCGCAGCTGGACGCAATCACCGTGTTGTATTACCGTCACCCTCAAGGAACGCACTCGAAGGACGTCCCGTCCGACCCGGCCGACATGACCCTCGGCCATCCCGCAACGATCCGACCCCGGTGTCCGCCCCTGGCCGACCCCGGGCTTCGAACACAGGGAGATCAACCATGAGAATTCTGTACGCCGACAGCGTCGACGACCACGCCGTCGTCCGGCTCAGCGCCGGCGGGCACTCGGTCGAGGTTCATGCGGACCTCTCGGCCGACACCCTCCCGGCAGCGATTTCGGGCTTCGAGGTCCTCGTCGTCCGGAGCACCAAGGTGACCGCAGAGGCCATCACGTCGTCCGAGGGCCTCGGGCTGATCGTCCGGGCCGGCGCTGGAACCGACAACATCGACTGCGCCGCCGCCTCGGCCCGGGGAATCTACGTGTGCAACGTCCCCGGTCGAAACGCCGTCGCCGTGGCCGAGCTGGCCATGGGCCTGATCCTGGCCCTGGATCGGCGGATTCCCGACAACACGGCCGATCTCCGCGACGGCCGGTGGGACAAGAAGACCTACACGGCCGCCGACGGCATCTTCGGCAAGCAGATCGGCATCGTCGGGCTCGGCGACATCGGTCTGGCCGTGGCCGAGCGGGCCAAGGCGTTCGGCATGACCGTCGTCGCCCAGCGCAAAGCCAACCGCTCGGATCCGGCCCTGACCGCCATCCGCAGCATCGGCATCCGCCTCGTCGACACCCAGGAGGAGCTGTTGGCATCCTCCGATGTCGTGTCGATCCACGTACCGAAGTCCGACGACACGATCGCCATGGTCGACGACGCCTTTCTAGGCGCCATGAGCGACGGGGCCTACCTCATCAACACCTCACGGGGTGACGTGGTCGACGAGCAGGCGTTGCTTCGAGCGCTCGACGCCGGTCGCATCCGCGCCGGGCTCGACGTCTGGAACAACGAACCCGGATCCGGACAGGATGCCTTCGACTCGCCGCTGGCCCGCCACCCCGGGGTGGTCGGCACCCACCACATCGGCGCGTCGACCGACCAGGCCCAGCGCTCGATCGCCGAGGGAACCGTCGAGACCATCGAGTCGTACTTCAATGGCGATCCCATCAACTGCGTCAACATCCGTCGGGAACCGAGCGGCGAGTCGTGCCTGACCATCCGCCACCTCGATCGGGTCGGCGTGCTGGCCCAGGTCTTCGCGGTCCTCCGATCACACGGCCTCAACGTGCAGCAGATGCAGAACCAGGTCTTCGTCGGCGGGCAGGCGGCCGTGGCGTCGATCCACGTCGGCACCGCTCCGAGCGAGGCCGCGGTTGCGGCCCTGTCCGCCATCGATGAAGTGCTCTATGTGACCACGCTGCCGGCCGTCGGCTGACCGCCGCCTCGCCGATCCCCACCCCTTTTCAATCCCGCCTTCTTTCAATCCCGCCTTTCTTCATCCCCCGTTCTTCGCAAGGAGCACCAGTGCCAATGGAACGTGTCCACAATTTCTGCGCCGGCCCCTGCACCCTGCCGGTTTCGGTCATCGAGGAGCTGGCGGCCGAGCTGCCCGACTTCAGCGGTTCCGGCATGTCACTGATCGAAATGAGCCACCGCGCCGCCGACTACGACGACGTGCACATGGACACCCTGAGTCTGCTCCGCGAGCTCACCGAGTCCCCCGACGACTTCTCCATCCAGCTCATCCAAGGTGGGGCCACGCTGCAGTTCGCCATGGTGCCGATGAACCTGCTCACCGACGGGGCCGAGGCGGGCTACGTGGTGAGCGGCACCTGGGGCAAGAAGGCCATCGCCGACGCCGCCAAGGTCGGCTCGGCCTATCAGGCATGGTCGGGCGCCGACAGCGGGTTCACGTCGATGCCGTCGACCGGCGACCTCGAGGTACGGCCCGGATCACGGTTCATGCACATCACGTCGAACGAGACGATCGGGGGTATTCGCATGCCGGAGTTCCCCGATCTCGATGTGCCGCTGGTCGGCGACATGTCCTCGGACTACCTCAGCCGACCGATCCCGTGGTCGAAGTTCGACGTGGTCTACGGCGGTGTCCAGAAGAACCTGGGCCCGGCCGGCATGGCCGTCGTGTTCGTTCGCAAGTCGGTCATCGACGAGGCACCGGATGACCTTCCCGCCTACCTGGCGTACCGCACCCATCACGAGGGCGACAGCCTGGCCAACACCCCACCGATGTTCACGATCTGGGCCACGAACAAGGTGCTCAAGTGGATGAAAGCGAGCGGTGGTATCGCCGCCATGGAGCAGCGGGCGGCCAACCGTTCCGGCCGGGTCTACGGCGCCATCGACGCCTCGGGCGGCTTCTACCGCAGCCCGGTCGACGAGTCCTGCCGGTCCCACATGAACATCGTTTTCCGGCTTCCGTCCGAGGATCTCGAGGCCACCTTCCTGAGCGAGGCCCAGGCCGCCGGCTTCGAGAACCTCCCCGGGCATCGCTCGGTCGGCGGCGTCCGAGCCAGTGTCTACAACGCCATGCCCGACGAGAGCGTCGATGCGCTCGTCGAGTTCATGTCCGATTTCGCCGCTCGGAACGGGTAGGCGTCGGGTGACGACGGTCCGTCCACTCACGCTCGACCTTTTGCGCCCGGCGTGGGCGGCCGAGGTTCCCTCCCCACCTCACGATGCGCTGAGCCCCGAACAGCGCCGCCAGCACCTCCTGCGCCATCCCCACTCCTACCTCGGGGTCACCCGGGCGCCGGAGGACGTCGACGATCGGTCGCTGACCGTGGAGGATCTGTTGGTGGCCGGGCGCCGCTCACTCGAGACGCTCCTCGAGGCCGACGTCTTCGCCCCCTCCGACGGACCGCAGTACTTCATCTACCGATTGACCGCGAACGGCCACACCCAGACCGGTGTGGTCTGTGGCGTCGCCGTGTCCGACTACGAGAACGGATCGGTCCGGATACACGAACGGATCCGGGCCGATCGGGCCGAGCATCTGGCCAATCACCTCGATGTCGTGGGTGCGCAGTCGAGTCCCATCGCGCTGGCCACCCGGGAATCCGATCGCCTGCTCGACGCCATGGACGGTGCGATCGAACACGATCCGGCCCTCGACTTCGTGGGCGACGACGAACTCCACCAGCAGGTGTGGCGGGTCACCGATCCCGAGGTCGCGGAGCGCCTCGGTTCGGTGCTGGCCGACGGGGATCTGTATCTGATCGACGGCCATCACCGGGCGGCCGCCGCAGCCTGGCACCGTGAACGGAACGATCATCAGCGCCGGCCCGGCGACGAGTGGATGCTGAGCGCCGTCTTCCCGGCCCATCAGATGTTCAACAAGGCGTTCCATCGAGTCGTCGATCCGGCCTCCGCCGCCCGGCTCCAACCGCTGATCGGCTCCGAGTTCTCCGGCCGCTTCGTGGACTCGGTCGACGACGTCGTCGACCGTCGCCTCTCGGAGGTGGCGATCGGATTCGCCAACGCCGACTCGATACGGTGGGCCGTGATCGATCTCCCTCTGCCGGCCGATCCGTCGGTCACCAACGTCGATCGTCTCGACATGTCGCGCCTGGCCGCCGGGGTGCTCCGACCCGTCCTCGACATCGACGAAGCCGATCCTCGGGGCCGCCTCCGCTATCTGCCGGGCCTGGGCGGTGCCCCGGCCCTCTCGGCGCTCCACGAGGAGCTGACACCGGGCGAGGCGGTCTTCGTCATGAACCCGGTCTCGATGGAGGACCTCTTCGAGGTATCCGATCACGGCCTGGTGATGCCTCCAAAATCGACCTACTTCGAGCCGAAGGTCCGCTCCGGGCTGTTCGTGCACTTCAAGGATCGCGTCTAGCTCACCGCTGCGTGACGAGGCGGGCGAACATCATGCCGTCGTGCTCGTCGGGGATGAGCACGCTCACCGAACCCTTGGCGAGCCACGGGTCGCCCGGGTGTTCGCCGAGCGTGACGCCGGGGCGGGCGGCGAGTACGGCGTCGATCACGCCGGGTCCCTCGGCTTCGTCGAGGGTGCAGACACTGTAGATCACCTCGCCGCCCGGCCGGACGAGGTCCAGGGCCGCCAGGACCAGTTCGACCTGCAACTCGGCGAGCCGCTCCGGGGCCTCGGGCTCAATGCGCCAGCGGGCATCAGCCCGGCGGCGGAGACTGCCGAAGCCGGAACACGGGGCGTCGACCAGCACCTTGTCGACCGAGCCCGGACGCACCGCCGGTCGCCGACCGTCGGCCGTGACGATGCCGATCGGACTGTCCAGCCGCTCGGCGTTGGCGGCCACCAGGCGGGTTCGGCTGAGGCGCCGATCGGCGGCCACCACGAACGCTCCGGAGGCGGCCAGGCCGGTGGCCTTGCCACCGGGCGCGGCGCAGACGTCGACGACGATCTCGCCCGGGCCGGCCCCGACGAGTTCGACCACCTTCTGCGAGGCGATGTCCTGGACGTAGCCGTCATCACGAACGTTGGTGACCGCCGGTCGGTTCATGGCGATCAGCGCCTCGGTGGTCACCTCCGGTCCGAGGAATCCGGTCAGCCGATCGACGAGCCAGTCGGGGTAACTCAGTTCGGTGGCCTGGTCGGGATAGGTCATCGGCGCTTCGGCCACTCGCCGGAGCACGGCGTTGACGACGGAGCGGCCCTTGCCCCGGACCGCGCCGACGGTGGCGTCCACGGCTGCGTGGGCCGGGGTGCCGAGGAAGGCCAGCTGGTAGGTCCCGATCTGGAGGGCGGCGGCCACCTCATCGTCGACCGGTCCGACCAGGAACCGGTCGGCAAGGTATCGACAGGCCCGCCTCATTCGGGTCGAGCCGTACACCAACTCGGTGACGAATCGCCGGTCGGCGGCGCTGAGCGTTGAACGCTCCAACATCTCGGGCAGGACGAGATTGGCGTAGGCACCGCCGGTGTTGATCCGGATGATCGCATCCATGGCCAGGCGGCGCGAGGCCGAGCCCGGAGCGGCGGCAGGCGGCGGCCCGCCCTTCCCGGGCTTGCCACGCTCCTTCGATGGCCGGCGGCCTCGTTCAGTGGCCAAGGCACTCGCCCTCGACCGGCTGGGCGCCGTTCCACCAGTCGATGGCCGCCATCGCCCGTTTTCCGGCCGGTTTGACCGTGATGAGACGGAGGAAGGACCCGTCCGCCGCGGCCACCACCACCGAACGATCACCGTCCTCGCCGGACACAACCGACAGCCGGCCGGAGTCACCCGCAGCCGGGGTGGCGACCGTCAGGTCTTGGGG
>JAOUGG010000481.1 GCA_029857855.1 Acidimicrobiia bacterium
GGGTCGTAGCAGGCACAAAGTTCTGCATGGGTGAGCCGGATCCAGCGGCAGTGGACAGCTGTACCGGAAATCGGGGCTAACACCGTCCGTCAGGAGGCCTAACGGCCGCCAGTCATCGTCGCCACCCCAGGATCCACGCGGCCAGTCCCCATGAGACTGCGGTCCAAGCTGCGAGTACTGCATACGAGGTGGCCACGTCGGCTACGAGGCCGACGCTGAGCCCGGCTCGTAGCACTTGGGCCATGTGGAAGAAGGGAAGAAAGCGGTGAAGGGTCGCCAGCCATTCGGGGAAGAGGTCGATGGGGACGACGATTGGGGTGAAGAGCAGAACCGTGAAGACCAAGATGTTGAGAAAAAGGTTCGTGACCCTGGGGTCGGGGATGGCGTGTCCGACGGCGTACCCAACCGATGTCGCCATCAGCGAAGCCAAGAACACGGCGGGGACCAGGGACCAACTCGGGGTGAGATCCGCGTCGTATCGAAGGTTTGCGATGAATAGCGCCAGTGCTGTGCCGGGCAGGCTGAGGAGGGTGAAGACCGTGAATGTTGATAGGGCGGGGATCATTCGCGGGACGGGTAGGGATCGGACGAAGTCGTAGGTGTCCTGCAGTTTGTGTTGTGTGATCACGTTGGGCACCACAACGAAACCAATCGGGAACAGGGCCAGGGCGGGAATTCCGGTGACAAGCCATGTCTGACCCAAAGGCGACAGGTCGCCGAGATAGAACCCGTACATGTAGGCCATCCCGGCACCCATGAGTGTCTGGACCACCAACGCGATCGCCAGGTAGACCCGCAAGTTGGTGATCTCGAATCGGAGGAGGTGCTGGTAGGACGCAAGCCAGTAACCGAGCCCCCGCCGTATCTCCGGAGCAGAGACAGGGGCTGTCATCGTCGCCGTCCGAGGGAGCCGGCTACGAGGCCAAGGGCGATCAAACCCCAGGCA
The DNA here is from genome assembly GCA_029857855.1 of Acidimicrobiia bacterium. Lineage (GTDB taxonomy): Bacteria > Actinomycetota > Acidimicrobiia > Acidimicrobiales > SZUA-35 > JAHELU01. Next base: position 947 of record JAOUGG010000481.1, read on the forward strand.
CTGAGAACGACGTAGGACTGCACCACGTTGGACACCAGGCCCTGGGTGAGTCCGCCGCGGACGACAGTCGCCATGGGCAGAAAAGGCAGGTACTCATGCAGCTCGGCGAGCCATCCAGGGAGGTTGTCTTGTGGGTAGTTGATCGGAGAGAAGCCGACGATACCGAAGATCAAGACCTGGGTGAGGAGCAGGGTCACCTCGGGTTTGGTGACAGCGTGGGCCAGCGCGTACCCCAGCAGCGTTGCCGTCAACAACGTCAGCAGGACGGCCGGAACAATAGCAAACGAGATCTCGAGGTCTACGCCGTAGCGCCACGAGGCGACCAACAACGCAACCACCATCCCCGGAATGGCGAAGATCATGTTCAGGGTGATCCAGGCCGTTGTTGCTGCGCTTCGAGGCACCGGTAGCGACCACATGTAGTCATAGGTGCCTTCCAGCTTCTGTTGCGCCACCAGTTGTGGCCCCATCACCAGGCCAACCATGATGAGCGTGATCGTTGTCGCTCCGGTGGAAAGAAAGAGCGCAGCCCGGGAAGGGATGTCTTCGAAGAAAAGACCGATGCCGAGAACGAATCCGGCGCCAAACAGCACCTGGACAACAACGGTCAGGGGCAGGAGAAGCCGCATGTTCGTGATCTCCCAGCGAAGCATTGCAATGAACCCATGCCACCAATGAGAAGGCCCAGTCCTCTTGGCCGGAAGAACCCCGATCATCGGGATCGGGACCGTCATCTCTCCGACTCCGACTTGTGGCCGGTGAGGCGAACATAGACGTCTTCCAACGTTGTGGCACCGAGGGCGTACTCCTCGATGACACCACGGGCCAGGAGATCCTGAGCCCAGACGATGCCGGCCCCAGCGGCGTCCTCGTCGATCACGGTCACCAAGTTGTTGCCGACCCGCACATGATCACGCACCAGGGGAGCGAGTTCCGGCGTCGAGTTGCCCGGATGGAGCATCAACTGGAGGCGCAACCGCCCCCGATCATCAGCTTTGAGCGATGACGGTGTGCCCTCGGCAATGAGCTTCCCCTCATTGATGATCGCCAGCCGGTCTACCGACTTCTCCGCCTCCATCACGTTGTGCGTGACCAGCAGGACGGCGGCGCCCTCGCTCCCCATACGCCGAATCTGCTCCCACAACCGTCGGCGACGCAACGGGTCAACATCGTTGGTCGGCTCGTCCAAGATGATCACCCGACCCGGCCAAACCGTGACCATCGCGAACCCCACCAAACGTTTGACGCCACCCGACAGGCGGGCCCCAAGGACGTCGCGCCACTCTCCGATTTCGAGGGCTTCGATCATCTCCTCGCGGCGCCGCTTGACCTCAGCGGCCGGTCCGCCCCTGATCATGCCGGCGATATCAATGGCTTCACGGGCCTTGAACGAGTCGATCGGCATCTGGGCCTGGGGCAGGTACGAGCACAACTGGCGAGCTGCGTCCGGATCCTCCACGAGGTCGAACGAACCAAGAGTGATACGCCCCGAGTCCGGCTTCAACAAACCTATGACCTGCTTGACCAACGTCGACTTACCGGCCCCGTTCGGCCCGAGCAAGCCATAGACCTCACCAGGAGCGACCTCCATCGTTAGCCCATCAGTTGCGTTGGTCTCACCATCATACGACTTGGTGACCGCCTCAACCCGAAACACCCAGCTCGAGCCAGTCTGTACAGCGCCAGGACCGCTCACCCCAGCCTCCGTCGTCGCAGCTTCCCCTCCCCGAAGGGACCGATTCGCGACCATGCCCCCATCGCGCCACGCCCCCACCCACGCCGCTAGAGTCCAAGGTCCACTACGACGAGCCCGGATCGGGCCCAAGCTCGGAAGTTTGATCGACCGGCCGGCCGCCACGACCGGCGGTTCCGAGCCACCGACCTGGATCAGCCGGGGTACTCGTCGTCGGTCACGTGATCGCCCCACTCGGTGGGCCCATCGGTGATCGACAGATGGGTCATCGTGTTGTCGGGTGTGGCGCCGTGCCAGTGCCACTCGCCGGTGGGCGTGAACACGATGTCGCCCGGTCGCAAGGTTGCCACCTCTTGACCCTGAGCCTGCACAAGACCTTCGCCGTCGGTCACGTAGAGGGTCTGTCCTCCCCGATGGGTGTGCCAGGCCGAGCGGGCACCGGGCATGAAGTGCACGGCGGCGACCGACAGGCCCGAACCCTCCTCACCGGAGGCGATCGGGTCGATCCACACGTCGCCGGTGAACAGCTCCGACGGACCTTTTCTCGACGGCGGCGTCGGCTTCTTTTCCATGTCGGATTCTCCTTCTCGACCTCGTGATCGAAGGTGGTCATCAGCCCGTCCGACGAGCTCGACCGATGAACAGGTCAGAACGTCACCGGGCGGAAACCTTCAAGAGCATTTCCCATTTGCGGATTGGGACCGGCACGTAGGGGGCGCTGTATCCGGCCCATGTCGGCTGCCCGTCGATCTTCATGTCACGCTCGGCCGCGTGGTCCAGTAGTCGCTGGGCCGCTTCGGCGACCCGTTTGACATCGTCCCGGCCGCGAAAGGTGGCGGCCAGCACGAGTTGGGCGTCGATTTCCACCAGTTCAACGTCAGGATTCGCCGGCTTCGGCAGCGTCTGCATCGTCCATTCCTTCGGCATGGAGAATCGGACACGGTAGAGACCGTCGGTAGCGCCCGTCGAGGTGACCGGTGCTGTCATGGCGATCTTC
>JAOUGG010000482.1 GCA_029857855.1 Acidimicrobiia bacterium
TCAGCGCTGCACCGTCACGTCCATCGTGGCGCCACCCCAGCCGCTCACCTGGTCCCGCCCCTCGACGGTCACGGTGGTGACGTCGGCCGGGATCTCGATGCCGGACTGGGAGCGGGTGAAGGGCTGCTCGGCCGCATGGTCGTGGGTCAGGATCCGTTCGCCGAGCACCGTGCCGTCGGGACCGACGACCCGCCATGCATCGGCGTAGCGTTCGGGACTGTCATAGGGCGACGACAGGGTGATGTGAAAGGTCCACGAGCCGTCGCCGTCGTGAACGGCCTCGACGCCGACGACATCGGGGTACAGCTCCTCGGAGCCCTTTGCCGGCTCGGTGTTCGTGGCGCCTGTGGCGGTGTCGTCCGTGGCGGTGTCGTCCGTGACGGTGTCGCCCGTGATGGTGCCGTCGCCGTCGGGGTCGGCTCCGCAGGCGGTCGCAGCCAGAACGAGGGCGACAAGTGCGGCAAGAAGGGTGGGACGGAGGCGGTCCATCCCTCCACTATCACATGTCGGACCTAAAGATGAGGGCTGACGGAGGTGGGAAGGCCGAGATCGGCGGCGGGCGCCGCGTCGGACGACGGGCTGCGATGCCGGCCCGGACCGTCGGTGCCCTCGTAGGTGATGGTGGCCTTGACCCGACCCAGGTCGCCCTTGTGCCGGCTCTTCACCCGGAAGCCGGTGGCTTCGTTCTGGCGGTCCAACTCCTCGTTGGTCTGGGCGTCGCGCGCCACGATGGTGATGCGGTAGACGTCGTCGAGCACCGGCAGATCCTCGAGCGCGAATCGGATCTCGCCATCGCCTGGTTCCACCCGAAGCCGCTCGCCCATGATCTGGTTGGTGTTCAGGCGGATCATCGGGTTGCCGTCGCGGGCCTGGAACAGCAGGTACAGCACGAACTCGCACGGCTCACGGACCTTGTAACGCACCACGAAGGGCACGCGGTCGCCGGGGAAGAAACCGTCCTGATCCGGTGGTTTCATCACCTGGGCATCGATGAGTTCGACCGCGTTCTCCTTCTTCACGTAGAAGCGGCCCGTGTGACGCTGGTCGGCCGGGGCGGCGTCGAGCTTGCCGTGCAGGGCGGTCCGGTAGACGTCGATCGCCTCCCGCGGCTCGCCGATGTAAAGCAGCTCTCCCCGCTGGAGCACCGCCGCCCGGTCGCACAACTCGCGCACCCGGCCCGGACCGTGGCTGACGATCACCATCGTGTGGTCGAGCTCGCGGAAGCGGTGGATGCGTTCCATGCACTTGAGCTGGAACGCCTCGTCACCCACGGCCAGGACCTCATCGACCAGGAGCACGTCGGGATCGAGGTTTGTGGCGACCGAGAAGCCGAGGCGGGACGCCATGCCCGAGGAGTAGTACTTCACCTGCATGTCGATGAACTCCCCGATCTCGGAGAAGGCGACGATGTCGTCGAAGATCTCGTCGACGTGGTCGCGCGGGAAGCCCAGGATCGAGGCGTTGAGGTAGATGTTCTCCCGGCCGGTCAGATCGGGATGGAATCCGGCGCCCAGCTCGAGCAGAGCCGACATGCGGCCTCGTACCCGGATTCGACCGTCGGTGGGCCGCAGGGTGCCGGCCATGATCTTGAGGAGGGTGCTCTTGCCGGAGCCGTTGTGGCCGAGGAGGCCCAGGGTCTCACCATGGCGGACGTCGAACGAGACGTTGGACAGGGCGTTGATGAGCCTGCCGGAGCGGTGCTGATGGCGGGCCAGGCTGATGACGCGGTCCTTGACCGTCGTCGACGAATCTCCACCGACCGAGAACGTCTTCGAGACGCCGTCCACCTCGATGGCAACCGGGGTGTCGGGTCTTTCGGGCGCAGCTGCGGCGGTGTGATCGGATGGATCACGCTGCACTTGATTGGTCACTGGGGCCCAAGAGTAGTGGCCGACCGCCCCGGCCCGTCACCAACTGGGCAAGAAACCCTGCGGATTGGGCGGGCGCTCAGCCGGTCCTTCATGACACCACGGAGGGCGCTCAGCCACCCTTCATGACACGGCGGAGGGCGCTCAGCCATCCTTCATGACACGGCGGAGGGCGTCAGCCGTCCTTCATGACATTGAGCAGCTCGAGCATGGCTCGCCGGTTCTGCCGGCGGCCCTCCTCGGTGTTGTTGTCGGCCACGAAGTCGGATTCGCCGAGCCCGATCGAGATCAGCTGGTCGTCGCCGATGTCGAGGTTCCGATAGAACTCGATGACGGCGTCGGCCCGTTGCCGCGACAGCTCCAGGTTGAACTCGGCGCTGCCCGACGCGTCGGTGAAGGCGGAAACCGACATCACGATGTGCGAGTTCAGCTTCAACACGTCGCCGCAGGCTTCGAGGAACGGAATGTACTCGGGGTCGATCGTCGCCGAGCCGCGTTCGAACAGCACCGGCTTCTCCAGCACGACGTCGGACACCGTGGGATCGGGAGCCGCCGGGTCGACGGTATAGCCGGGCACCAGGGCGGCTTCTCCGAACACCTCCGCCGCCGATTCGAGGAATAGCTCGGCCTCCGACTCGGACCGGAACGCCCCCTCGATGTAGAGCTTGCCGTCGGTGCGGATGGTGGCGCTGGCCGGTGCGATACTGTCGTCGGCTTCAGGCGTCGACGGCTCGATCCGGATGACGAGACTGTCGGCGTCGTCGCCCCCGTCAGCTGTGCCATCGGTTGCGCCGTCGCCACCCGCTGTCGTCGCGCTGTCCCCGTCGGTGCCTCCATCGGTTTGCTGATCACCTGTGGCCTGGTCGTCGGCTGCCACGGAATCGGTCGTTTGCGGCGCCGCTGGGGACGCCTGGTCATCGGCGTCGGTGAACCGGTCGAGAGCACCGATCTGGTAGAGGCCGACGCCAACGGCGATGAGGCCGACAAGGGTGACGAGCCCGGCGAGGGCCGGCCATCGTTGGCCTCGATCGGGTTCGAACGCCGTCTCGGTGCGGGTTGTGGGCCGTTGGTGATAGCGGCGCGGCTCGACCCGCAGCGGCGCCCGTTCGTCGCCACCGCGGTCGTCTCCCACCGCGACATACGCCGCAGGTGAGCGATACTCCGGTCGTTGCATCGGAGGCTCTCCGGCCGGCCGCTGTTCCGCGATGTGGCGGCCGCCGGGGATCGCCCGCTCGATCGGCGGTGCATACGGATGTGCGGGTTGGCTGCCTGTTCGGGCGGGATCGATCGAACGTTGATCGGGTGGAACGGTCGAGGGTGTCGTGGGAACGGGTTGTGTGACAGGCTGGCCGGAGGGGTGTGTCGGACCCTGGTTGCGGCTGGCGTCGGCGATCTCCAGCACTCGCTCCACCGTTTCCGGCGACCACGGTCCGCCGCCGGGACGGTTGGGGTGGGTCAGGCGTATTCGTTCCGCTATCTGGGCCGACGTCAGGCCTCTCGCTCGCAGTCCCTCGAGTCGTCGGATGACGTCGAGGACGTTGCCGAGGTTCGTGCGTTCCGCGGTCGTGATCGCGGCATGCATGGCATCTGGTTGCGGATCGTGATCCACCGGGCTGCCCTCCCCCTAGCGTTGGTGCGGCGCAGCATCGGGCACGGGCCCGACTTTCGGCTCATGGGTTACTGTCGGCCGCCGGCACACGGAGCGAGTTCGGCGACGCTCTTCTCGCTGCAATCGCTGCAACTGCGCCCCAGAGTAACA
>JAOUGG010000483.1 GCA_029857855.1 Acidimicrobiia bacterium
CGTCGACCTCGACTCCGGTTGCCGTGTCCGGGCCTGCGTTGGTGACCGTGACCCGGTAGTCGACGGTCTGGCCCTGGAGGTATGGACCAGCGGTCAGGATCGCCTTGTCCAGGCTGAGATCGGCCTCGTGGATCTGGGCCGCCGCGGTGTCTGGGGCCGAGGCGTACGGCCCGCTCCCGTTGGCCGATCGGCCCGACGCGTCGTCACCCGTCGCTGATGCGGTGTTGACGTGATCGACCGCACTGCCGGCACCGGGATCGCTGGCGGCGCCGGTGGTCGGCGCCGCGGTGAAGCGGAGCTCGAACGATGCGCCGGCCGCGAGGTCGGCCACGTCGGACCAGTTGAGGGTCTGGCCTGTGGCCACGGACCCGCCGAGGCTCGGGTCGCCGAGCGGAGCGCAGGTCGGGGCGCACAGCTGGGCCGATCCGGTGTCGTAGGACCAGTTGACCGGCAGGGTGTCGGACACATCGACGTCGTTGGCATCGGCGAGCGGCGCAGTGTTGCTCGTGATGATCCGCCACTGGAACGGCGTCGAGAGGTGGGCCTCGCCGCTCTCGCCCCCGGTCCCGGTGGTCTTGGCCACGGCCAGGGCCGGGAAGTCCGGGTCCATCGTGACGGTGTCGGCGGTGACCGGACCGAACGTCGTGCCGTAGGTCCGTTCGTCGACGGTCGACGCCCGGGTGGCGACGTCGAGGCCGTAGTAGACCACTGCGTCGGCGGTGTTGGCGATGAGCGTCGTCGAGGAAAGCGATGGGCTGGTGACGAGGTCGGCGGTATAGGTCAGCGTCAGGCTGTCGCCCGGGTTCAACGGGCCAGCGATGTCCCACCGCATCGCCGGATCGCCGGAGGTCCACGGATCGCTGTTGTCGGACGACCCGGTTCCCAGCGTCACACCGGTCAGCTCCGCCCCGGGTTGGTCGGTGACGGCGATGTCGTGGGCCGGCTCACCGCCGCTGTTGCGGACGGTGATCGTGAAGGTGAACGGGCCGTCCCCGGGCTGGATCGTGCAGTCGTCGTCGTCGGCGCTGCCGTTGGCGACGTGGTTGGCGTCGCAACCGGCGACCGTGGTCACGTCCTTGTCGATGACGAGCTGGGGCTCGGCGATCGTGATCGTCTCGGAATCGATCGCGGTCTGCTCGCTCCAGGTGGCGGGGAGATCACCGAAACCGGTCGGGGTCGCGATGACGGTGTCGCTCACCATCCAGTTGAGCCGCGAGCGGTTGGTCAGCGTCTGACCGGCGGCGACCGGCGTGCCGTCGGTCGGCGAGCCCGAGCCGTTGTAGGTCTGATCGACGTGGGTCGCGTACTCGATCGCAATCTGGCAGTCACCCCCGCTGGCCACGATGTCGCCGAGGAAGAACCCGACGTCGGTCGAGCCGCCGGCGCCGACCGAGGTGAGGGTGAGACCCGTGTCGCCGGTGATCGAGCAGGCGGCGTTGGGGGCGATTGCCGTCGTCGAGTCGAACACCAGCCCGTCGGGTACGAGATCGGTGGCGGTCAGGTCGTAGGCGATGAGGTCCTGGGGCACGGCGACGTCGAGCCGGAAGGCGACCGTCTCCCCGATCGTGTAGGGGCCGTCGTCGGGATCGAGCGACTTGGTGTACGTGGCGGCGGCCGTGGTGACCGTGTCGGTGGCACCGTCGGCGTAGGTCGTTCGTTCCCCGGTCGGCGATCCGGCCATCGAAGAGGCCGTGACCTGCGCGTTGTTCGTGAGGTCGAACTCGAGCGGCAGCAGCCCGACCGCAGTGGCGTCGTAGTTCAAGGCGACGGCCGTCGCCCCGACGTCGAGTCTGGTCAGCGCGGCCGTCGTGGCCGAGCTCCACGTGATGGTTCTGGCGGTCGCGTTCCACGCCCCGCCGTCGGGGATCGGCAGGACGGGTTCGAGGTGGTCGGGCACGGTATCGACAACGACGAGATCGTGGGCGGCGGAGGTTCGGCCGTGGGCGAGGTCGGGGTTGGTGATCGTCAGGTCGTAGCCGATCGTCTGTCCCGGGGAGATGGTGCCGTCCGCATCGTCGTCGGCCTTGGCGATCTGCGGGTTCGGCTCGACGATGGTGGTGGTCCGGGTCGGTGAGGTCTCGTCCTGGACGGAGCCGGTCGGGGTGTTCTTCCAGTGAAAGTGGCCGGCGTCATCGAGCTCGACGTCGGCTTCGTTCGCCCCGACATCGTCGACCGTGGCGTCGAAGGTGATCACCAGCTGGTCGGGGTTGGCCCCGGTGCTGTGGGTCGTGGGGTAGTTGACCCGGGTGGCGTTGGACCCTCCGTCGAAGCCGAAGCCGGCCGCCGGCACGGCCTGGGGTCCCGCGCCCTCTCCGAGGTCGATCGTTGCCGCCACCGAGCCACCGACGATCGTGACACCCGACGGCAGGTCGTCCTCGAGGTAGGCGTCGTGAACGGTCACGCCGTTCGGCAGGTCGACCGCGATCCGGTAGCTGAGCGTCTCTCCGATCGTCGCCTCCTCGTCACCGGCCGAGAGGCTGCCGTTCTGGGCGTTCCCCGATTCGCCCACGCCCGATCGCTGGGTCTTGGTCACCGTGGCTCCGGTGACGGTCAGGGTTGTCGTCGCTGTCGTACCGGGGGTGTAGGCGGTGGTTCCGCTGTCGTTGTTGGTCTGCTCGAACGAGACCAGCGTTGCCGTGTTGGTCAGAGCCTGACCCGGGCCCAGCGCGAGAGGGAAGGTTGCGGTGTAGGTCAGGTCGATCGATGCTGCGGCATCGAGGCCCGTGACCGTCCAGGTGATGCGGCTGCCGGTGCACGATGAGCTGGCACCGGCCACGGTGTCGATCGAGACATCGCTGCAGCTCATCGGAGCCGGGAGGTCGTCGGTGACCGAGATCGAGTCGGCTCGAGCGTACCCGGCATCTCCCGGGCTCGCTCCGGCGTCGGCCACGTTGGCGACGGCGATCGTGAAGTCGACGGCGTCGCCACCGATGACGAAGTCGTCGGCATCGTCCTCGACCTTGGAGAGGGTCAGCTCGGGCTCGACGGCGACCGCGGTGGCCTGATCGCGAAGCGAGATCGCAGCGCCGGCGTTGCTCTGCGATGTCAGCTTCATCAGGTTGGCCTTCTCGAGGCTCGATCCGCTGCCCGTCGGGGTGCCGTCGAGCTCTGCGACGAAGCGGACTTCCCAGGTTCTCGGCACCGACGAGACCGCCAGGTAGCGAGCGCCATCGATCGCGGCGGTACCGATCTCCCAGCTGATATCGGCATCGCCCACAGCGAGTGGCGTGCCGTCGTTGAAGTCGAGCGGACCGTCGACGTCGGTGATGTCGTTGTTCGCTGTCGGGCCCAGGTAGCTGGCGAACGTCACGTCGGCGGGTAGGAAGTCCGACACGGTCGCGTTGCGCAGGGTCAGGTCGGCCGGCACGTCGACCCGCAGCGTGTAGCACACACGATCACCTGGCCGGTAGGCGAAGGGGGCCGAGGCGAGATCGTCGGCATCGACGTAGCTGGCGGTCGCGCAGTCGAGGGTCGCCCCTGGGGCGGCGGGGGCCGACACGGTCTTCTCCATCGTCGGGAGGGCCGTGGTCTGCGACGCCGAGGAGCCGTCGAGGTCGGGCGTACCGCTGGGCTCGTCGGCCGGGATACCGGCGATCAGGTGATCGTCGGCCGTGATGGCGACCGT
>JAOUGG010000484.1 GCA_029857855.1 Acidimicrobiia bacterium
ACATCCACAACATCTTCTGGGCCACGAAGGGTCGCGACATCCCCTGGTACACGGCCAGCTAGGTCCAGACGGTCAGCCGCTCGGGTCGTGTTGCTGACATCACCTCATTCCCGCACCATCCGGACAAGCGCATTTCGGCCGTCCGGATGGTGCCGTTTTGGCCCCCCGCTCCGGTGATCGTGAGTCGGGCCGTGATCCGGGCGATCGGCGAGGGATGGGCCTGGATCCTCGGGCGACGGCGCCGCATCCGGGTGACCGGGACGTCGATGGCGCCGACGCTGGCCGCCGGTGAGTTCGTGCTGGTCGACCCCCATCGCAGGCCGTCGATCGGTGAGGTGGTGGTAGCCCGCCATCCCCACGACGACGAGCTGTTGATCGTCAAACGGCTGACCGGCCGGAGCCCCGACGACCGCCTGACCTTGTCGAGTGACAATCCGACGGCCGGGACCGACAGCCGCGTCTGGGGCCCGGTCGACGCAGATCGGCTGGTCGGTGTGGTGACCCTGGTCCTCGACCGGGCCATCGGCGGTGATCTTCGTCCCCCGACTCCGAACGGTGCACAAGGCTCGGGCGGCCGCGATCATCGAGCCGCCCCGGAGTGAGGCACCGTTAGCCTTGGTCGGGTGCTGACGGTATCGGGCCTGACGAAATCACATGGGATGCGCACCCTCTTTCGTGATGTCACGTTTCGGCTGTCCGCCGGCCGTCGCATTGCGCTGATCGGCGGCAACGGTGTCGGGAAGACGACCATTCTCGAGATCATCATCGGTCTCCAGGACGCCGACGGCGGTGAGGTCTCCCGTCCGAACGACTACCGCATCGGCTACCTGCCCCAGGAACTGCTCGAATCCTGGCAGGGCACGGTTCTCGAGGAAGTCCTGCGGGGTGTCGGCGACATCGTCGACCTCGAGACCGAAATGCGTCGGCTCGAACAGGAGATGGCGGCGACGACGGGGGCCGGTCAAAGCGCCGAGCACGAGGCCGTGGTGGAACGCTACGGCCGCCTCCAGGACCGGTTCGAGACGCTCGGCGGCTACCAGCTCGAAGCCGAGGCCCGGGCCATCCTCGGCGGCCTCGGTTTCACGACCGCCGACATGGATCGGCCGCTCAAGGAGATGTCGGGTGGTTGGCAGATGCGGGCTGCTCTGGCCCGGCTTCTCCTCCAAAAACCCGATGCGCTGCTCCTCGACGAGCCCACGAACCATCTCGACGTCGACTCCGTGGCCTGGTTGGAGAATCAGCTGGCCAACTGGCCCGGTGCCATACTGTTCGTGTCACACGATCGCGACTTCATCGACGCCGTGGCCGAACGGGTGGTCGAGGTGGCCTGGGGGAGCGCACTCGAGTACGTCGGCGGGTTCGCCGAGTTCGTCGTGGCCCGGGAGGAGCGGCTGGCCTCGATGCAGGCGTCGGCCACCAGGCAGGCGAAGGAGATCGAGAAGGTGGAGCGGTTCATCGAACGGTTCCGCTACAAGGCGACCAAAGCCCGCCAGGTCCAGTCGCGGATCAAGACCCTGGAGAAGCTGGAGCGGATCGAGGTGCCTCGCGACGAGGATCTGAAGGTGGCGTTCGGCTTTCCCGAGCCGCCCCGCTCGTCGCGGGTCGTCGTCGAACTCGACGATGTCACGATGGGCTACGACGGCGACCCGGTGCTCGAGCACGTGAACCTTGTCGTCGAACGAGGTCAGAAGCTGGCCCTCGTCGGGCCAAACGGGGCCGGCAAGTCGACGTTGTTGAAAGTGATCATGGGCCGTCTCGAGCCCATGGCCGGCACGGCGAAACTGGGCGCCAACGTCGACATCGCCTATTTCGCCCAGCATCAGGTCGATGCCCTCGACCTGTCGAAGACGGTCGAGCAGGAGTTCCGCCACGTCGTCGGCGAGCAACCCAAGAACCGCAACATGCGGACCGTGCTTGGATCGTTCGGCTTCTCCGGCGATGCCGTCGATCGCAGGGTCGGCGACCTCTCGGGAGGTGAACGCACCCGTCTGGCTCTGGCTGAGATCATGTGCAACCCGGTGAACCTGCTGGTTCTCGACGAACCGACCAACCACCTCGACCTGCCGAGCTGCGACGTGCTGGAGGACGCCCTGCGGGTGTATCCGGGCACGGTGCTGATCGTCAGCCACGACCGCCACCTGATCCGCAACACCGCTGAGCAGCTGGTCGAGGTCCGCAACGCCAGGGTCGTCCACCACCTCGAGGTCGACGAGGCCGTTTTGTCACCGTCGTTCGACGGGGCGGGCTCGGCACCCGGCTCGTCGTCGAGGATGAACGGGTCGTCGGCCACGTCGAATCGAACGGCCAAGGCCGCCGGGGCCGGTGCCGCGAAGTCTACGTCGGGCCTATCGAGCAATCGTCGGTCTGGCAACGGGAAGCGATCGAGCGACGGGAAGCGGTCGGGCAACGGCGGGAGCGACAAGTCGGGTCGGGGTCCGTCGCCCGACGTGCGCACCCTGCGGAAGAAGGTGAACCGGCTGGAGCGACAGGCCACCGAAGCCGACTCGGTGGTGAAGGATCTCGAGAAGGAACTGGCCGACCCCGAGGTGTTCGGCGACATCGCCAGGATGAACGACCTCGTCGGGGAGTACGAGACCGCCCAGCGGCGAGCCGAACGTCTCCTGGCCGAGTGGGAGCAGGCCGACGCCGAGCTGACCCGGGCCCAGTCCACCTGAGGGGAGCGGGTGTCAGTAGTCGCCGTCGAGGGAGAGCACGTTGTTGATCAGACCGACGTGGGCGCCGGCCTGGGGTACGTTGCCCGTTGCCCGGTCATATTCCGGGTCGTGTTGCTCGCTCATCAAACCGGTGTCGCCGACCCGTTCGCAAACGTCGGTGAACAGACCGGCCGCCCGATCGTGTCGCCCCGTGAGACACAGCGCGTCGATCAACCACGAGGTCATCAGGTTGAAGCCGCCCTCCTTGCCCGGCAGGCCGTCGTCGACCGAATAGCGGGTCACCGTCGAACCGACTCGCAGCTCACGCTCCACCGCGTCGATGGTGGCCAGGAAACGGGGATCATCGGCGTCAAGCAGTCCGGTCAGACCGACGGCCAGGGTCGAGGCGTCGAGGTCCGATGATCCATACGCGGCGGTGAACGCGCCGACCGACTCGTTCCAGCCCTTGCTCAGGACGTCCTCGGCGATACGCTCTCGCAGCTCGACCCAGGCCGACGGGGAGCGGTCGAGGAACTGATCGGCGATGGAGATGGCCCGGTCGACCGTCACCCAGCACATCACCTTCGAGTAGACATGCTGGCGGGGCGGCTTGCGGATCCCCCAGATACTGTGATCGGGTTCGTGCCAGCGGCGCGACACTGCCAGCACCATGGCCTCCACCAGGCGCCAATGTTCGGCGGAGAGTGCCTCGCCGTGCTCGAGCAGTTCGTGCACGAGATCGACCACCCAGCCGAACACGTCGAGTTGCACCTGGCCGTCGGCCCCGTTGCCGACCCGGACCGGCCGGCTGCCACCGTAGCCCGGCAGCTGGGCGATCTCCGCCTCGGGTGGTAGGTGGCGGCCGGTCACGTTGTAGAGCGGCGCGAGCCGTTCGGGATCGTTGCGGGTCTCGAGCAGCTGCAGCACCCAGTCGAGGAAGGCCATGGCTTCGGCCCGGGAGCCGAG
>JAOUGG010000485.1 GCA_029857855.1 Acidimicrobiia bacterium
TCACCACATATCGGTGTGCTGGTCGACTGGGAAACCTTCATCAGAGGTGCCCATCCCGACTCCGTTCGAGAGACCGCCGCTGGTCGTCCCGTGCCGCCGCAAACGATCTCCCGTTTGGCCTGCGATGCGGTGATTCAGCGCATCGTTCTCGATGAGCGAGGTGTTCCGATCAACGTCGGGCGTCGCCATCGCACCGCCACCGCGGCCCAATGGATTGCCATTCGAGCCGTGTACCGCACCTGCGCCTGGCACGGCTGTGACCGCCCCCTGTCGTGGTGCCAGCTCCACCATGTCCATGAGTGGGAGCACGGCGGCGCAACCGATCTCTGCAACCTGGTGCCCCTCTGCGGTGAGCATCACCACACCGTTCATGAGGGCCGTTGGAGCCTGCGCCTCCATGAAGACCGCCGCCTCGACATCCTCACCCCCGACGGGCGGCACCACGCCAGCACCGATCCGGATCGCCGCCCGGACCTGTGGCCTCTGGAGCCGCAGAGTGAATCGCCGGTCGGAGGCAATCGCTCCCGTGAGATGGTCGCCGCTGTTCGCGGCGGCGGGCGGGAGTGATGGCGGCATCGGCTGCTCACGCTGATCGCCGCACTGTTCCTTGAAAACTGAATAGCGTCGGCCTGCCGAGACGGGTTGGCCACACCCGTCCGTCCGTCCGGCCGACCGGCTGGCAGAGCTGCGGCTCAGTCATGCTCAGCGGGGTTCGTCGACTCCATGAGGTCGGTTTGGACCCGGGCCGCCGAGCGGAACGGGTTGCGGTACAGGCCTCGGAAGTGGCTGCGCACCCCAACCTCCAGCTCGCAGTCGGTGGATGGCCGGGCCACGCAGGTGAGTACGTAGCCGGCCTCCGCCATGTAGTCCTTGAGGCCGACGGCCTCGGGCTGGTCGACGGTTCCCGACACGAGCCGGGCCGCACACGTGACACATCCCCCGTAGCGGCAGCCGTAGGGGAGCACCAGGCCGTCGGCCTCTGCGGCCTCCAGAATCGTCTGGCCGCCGGCCACGTCGACAACGTGACCGTTGCGGTTGACCAGGGTTACCCGGGTTGTCGGAGTCACACCCGACACCACGACCCGATCACAGCCAGATGTCCGACGTGCAGTCGCCTCCCGGGTAGCGGGTCTCGTGGCAGCGCGACGGGCCGTGGGGCTCGTTGCCGAAGTCAACGAAGAAGTCCGGGTTGATGGCCATGCCGCCGTTCTCGACGTCGCAATCGACCATCACCATCGCCGAGCCCTCGTCGTTCATCCCCGGGTAGAACTGGTTGTCCCACGTCGAGAACAGCGACGTTGTCACGTACAGCCGCTTCCCGTCGAGCGAGAGCTGGATCATCTGCGGAGCCCCCTCGATTCGATGGCTGTTCACCTCCGGGGCGTTGCCCAGCAGGCCGCCAAGCCACACCTGCCCGGTGAGCTTGGGGTTCGAGGGATCGCTGATGTCGTACTGCCGAACGTCGCCGTGGAGCCAATTGGAGAAGTAGAGGTATCGATCGTCCATCGACACGAGGATGTCGGTGATCAGGCCGGGCACCGGGAAGTCCCAGCCGTCGAGCTCCACCGGGTCGACGTCGATGATCTTCTCCACGTGGATGTCCGATCCATCGTCGGCCGAAGTGTCCGCAGGACCTGAGCCGTTCTTGTGGTAGTGCCAGATGTTGGACGCCAGAGTCGCCCCCACGAACCCGTGCGACGAATCCGGATTGTGGTGGAACCGAACCTCGAGCGGGATCATGCCTTCGGCCCCGAGATCGACCGAGCGCACGATCTTCCTGCCTTCGAAGTCCCAGAAGTGGATCGAATGCCCGTACTTGCCTGCTTCAACGTCGGCCAGATCGAACCCGGGCATGAACGTGTTCGGTGCCCCCCACTCCGACGACACCATGAGGTTGTGCCGGGGCTGATACCAGAAGTCGTAGTTGAAGTTCATGCCGCTGATGTCGTTCTCCCAGCGGCCGACGATTTCGAAGTCCTCGTTGAGGTGGAGAAAGCCGCCGGGGGCGTTGCCGTCGGCATCGCCGAGCATCGAGATGATGATGTCGGACCCCAGGCAGTGCACGGTGTGGGGGGCCGAGAGGTTGGTCTTGGCCTTGATCTCGTCACCCTCGATCACCTTGTGGAGGCGGGGCTTTGCCGGGTCGGTTGCGGTATCGACGATGTGGATCCGCGACGACCGCACACCGGGGACGATCATGTACTTGCGTTCCTTCGACGAGTCGTCGTGGCACGACGAGCAGGCGTTCCAGCCGGTGTGGTGGAGCTCGTCACCGATGTTGGGCATTTCGAGACGGCTGATGACCTGGGAATAGGTCGGCGAGTCCGGATCGGCGTCGATGGTGGCCAGGTAGTCGGGTGCCTCCACACCGGTGCCGGTGTAGAGCGCGGCGGTGTACAGCAGCTTCTCCCGCTCGGCCCCCTGGGCCTCCTCAGGCGAGGCGTACCCCGGTCCGCAGCAGGTCGATTCGTCGCTCATGGTGGTCCCCCGAGGGCATTCGGGCGCCGCGTTTACCCGCAAGCAAGCGTAGTCGAGCCGGATGCGCTCGACATCATGGGGGTTCTCAGGCGCGGCCGGGATCCGCAGATTGAACTGACGAAGGATCCCCCCCTTCTCCGGAACCAGCCTAGTCGAGATGGTCCAAAGCGTTCCCGTGCAGATCGAAGAGATGGGCTCGTCGCCAGGCCAATCGCACCGTCGATCCGACGGCGGGGGCGGGCGCCGGACCCATGGCCTGGAGCGGGATGCCGTCGGCGTCGAGGCGGAGGAGCGTCGTCCGGCCGAGCGCAGCAGCGGCCTCGACTGTGGCCGTCAAGTGACCGCCATCATCGGCCAGGTCGGCGTCGGGATCGACCACCTCGAGATCCTCCGGCCGGATGCCTACGATCATGGGCCGTTCCGGCAGCGTCTGCCAGGTCCGCAGTACACCCGCTGCGGTCACGATCTCGTTTCGCTCTCCGTGGACCGGGCGGACCCGCCCGGCCAGCCGGTTGAGTTCCCAGCGGCCGGTTAGCCCTGCCACCTCAAGTGTCGTCGGGCGATCGTAAAGATCCTGAGCGGTGCCTGATTGGGCGATCCTGCCCTCGGCGAGCACCGCAAGACGATCGGCCAATCCGGCGGCCACCTCCCAGTCGTTGGTGGCCACCACCATCGTCGTTCCCTCGAATCGTTGCTGCTCACGGATCTGGCGGATCATGGATCGTCGGGCCATCGGGTCGAGGGCGATGACCGGCTCATCGAGAAGGAGCACCGCGGTGTGGCGGACCGTGCCTCGAGCGGTGGCGGCGATGTGTTGTTCGCCGACCGATGTCTCGCTCGGGCGGCGACCACCGAGCCGCCCGATACGGAAGCGACGCAATTCCCGGAACGCCCGCAGCCGTCGTTGCTCCTTGGGCTGCTCGTCGGCGAAGGCCAGCGGTCGCTCCACGTTGGCTGCCAGTGTGAGGTTCGGTTGCAGGGCCGGATCCTGGCTGACGAGCGAGATGCCCCGCTCGTGGGTGGGCACGTGGGTGATGTCGGTGCCGTCCAGGACAACGTGTCCGCTTGACGGCCGCCGCAGCCCGACGATCGTCTGCAGCAGAGTCGTCTTGCCCGAACCCGATGGGCCGAGTACGGCCA
>JAOUGG010000486.1 GCA_029857855.1 Acidimicrobiia bacterium
CGGGCCCGACACCCCTTGAGCGGGCGGTCCTCGGTGGGCAAGGACGGTGCAGGACCTGAAACGGTTACGGGCAGAATGGCCACCATGACGAGTTTCGACGATCGATCGTCCGGCTACGGCGCAGATGACAAATCGGATGCGACGGCACCACCGACCGCGAGTCTGTATCGCCGGGTGGGTGCTTCGATTTTCGAGCCGATGCCGATCACGACCGGACCGTGGCGGCCCGACGCCCAACACGGCGGTCCACCTTCGGCCCTGCTCGCCCTTCTATGTGAGGAGGCGGTCGACCACGGTGAGACGGTGGCCCGAATTCGTGTCGATCTCCTGACCGGCACTCCCCTCGAACCTCTGGAATCGACCGTCGAACGACGAACCATGAGCCGCCGGGTCGCTCACGTGGAGGCGGAACTTCGACACGAAAACCGTCCCGTGGCCCGGGCCACTGCGCTGGTCCTGGCCGCCGGTGACGGGCCGGAACCGGATTGGCGGCCCGAGCGACCCGAACACCCTCGCTGGGCGGACGTCGAGACCGTCGCGGCTCCTCACTGGGCCGCACGTGCGGACCAGCCGGTCTTTCACCGTGACGGGCTGGAGCATCGATTCGTGGTCGGCGCCTTCGACGCGGTCGGCCCCGCCGCCGATTGGGTGCGGTTGCGGTTCCCGGTTGTCGACAACGTCGAGACAACGGGTGTTCAGCGGGTCATGGGCTCAGTCGACGTGGGCTCGGGCATCTCGGCCGTGTTCGACCCCGCCCGAGGGTACGGTCTGATCAACGCCGATCTCGACGTGGCCTTCGTGGCCCCGGTCGGCGGGGACTGGCTGCTGCTCGACGCCGTCACCCATCCCGGGCCACACGGCACCGGCTTGGCCGTCACCCGTGTCTACGACGAGGTCGGCCTGGTGGCGGTGGCCACCCAGTGCCTCCTGGGTACAACGTTCAACCCGGGGTGACTCCGTTGACGGCTGACGGCGGGCGGCGCAGCGCCATCAACTGACAGCCGTAGGCAATCATCGAGTACAGCAGGTAGCCCATCGCCAACGGCGCGACCGTGCCTCCGAGACGGCGGTCGGTGACGGTGGCCAGCACGGCACCCCCCACCGACGTGAGGAAGCCGATCACCGATGCCGCCGTACCCGCGAGATCGCCCATGGGCTCCAGGGCCAGGCTGTTCAGGCTGGGAAACATGGCCACGACACAGAAGTTCGACAGGGTGAACAGCACCACCCACACCCAGAACGGCGGAATGCCGTCGGTGAGTTCGGCCAGAACCACCCGAGCCGCGGAGAACACGATCATCCCCGCTCCGGCGACCACGGTGATCCGACCGGCCGACACACGGCGGAGCAACCGGTTGATGCCGAGGCTCATACATCCAAGCAACACGGCCATCAGAGAGAAGTAGGTGACGAACCAGTTGCCGCGGCCGAACACGTCGTCGAAGATCAGCTCACTGCTCGACAGAAAGGAGAAGAATGCACCCGAGAGGAACATGAGCGACAGCGAGAACAGCAGCGTCGCCCGATGGCCGAGAACGGCCCGCACCCCGCGGGTGATGCCCCGTGGGGTCAGCGGGCGGCGACGTTCCGGTGCGAGTGTCTCCTGCAGCCGAAGCGACCAAACCGCGGTCGTCAGCGCACTCACGACGCCGAAGGCCATCACCCACCGCCACGAGCCGACGGCGACCAGACCCGCCCCGAACAGCGGAGCCGCGATCGGGCCGATGAAGAACGCGGCCTGGATCATCGACATGACCCTGGCCATGGCATCGCCCGAGAACCGGTCACGAACAATGGCCTGGGTCAGCACACGGGGCCCACCGGCCCCGACGCCCCAGACGAAACGAGCGGCCAGCAGCACCGTCAACGTCGGAGCGAGCGTCGCAGCCAGCGCGGCGGCGCCGTAGAGAGCGAGTGAGGCGACGAGCACCGGTTTGCGACCCCAGGCATCGGCCATCGGTCCGTAGATCAGGTTGCCGATCCCGTTGCCGACGAAGAAGACTGTGATCGTGGCGGCGAGATCGGTGGCGTCGGGCGACAGACCAAACGCCTCCCGCATGCCGGAGAATCCCGGCAACAACATGTCGATGGCCAGCGCCGTGAGGGCGCTGATCAGGGCCATCAGGAGCACGAACTCGGTCTCGCCGACACGGCGCTCCGGCGCCGAGCCGGAAGCGATGCCGGTCGCCGACGTGGTCGACGACGACCGCGCGCCGAGGTCAGGCCGCGGATTGCGGCGTGAAGGACTGGTCGAGATCAGCGGATTGTACTCATCGCTCAACTCGGACCGCGACGTGACCGATGCCCCTCTTGTGCAGGATCGTCAACCGCGCCAGGATCTCCCTCCGACCAATCCGATCGGATTCGTGCTTCGCCTGCTGATCCGGCTCCGCTATCGTCACATCACCGACCCGGCGCTGTGGACGCTGCGGGTCCGGTTTGACGAGATCGTCGAGTCGAACCTCTGGGACCTGGCGGGCAATGTCGATGAGCTGAACGAGCGCTACGTCGCCTACAGCGACGTGTACCGGGATCACATGCCCAACCGGCGCCGCAACTCCTGAGCCTGACGGCGGGAGACCGGGATCCGGGTTCGGGCCTCGTCGTCCATCACCACCACCAGCGCCCCCTTTGAAATCGGGTCGTAGCTCCACGAGCCGGTTCAGGTTGGCAAGATACGAGCGGTGGACCCGGAAGAACGCGTTCGACAGGCGCTGCTCGAGTTCCGTGAGGCTGTAGTTGACGAGGACCCGCTCGGTGTTGAGATGGATGTAGCTGTAGCCGTGGGCGGCGGCCGCGGCCACGATGTCACGCTCGTTGACGAACACGGTGCGATCGCCGCGCTGCACCGGGAGACGGCTTTCCTGGTAGCCCGAGATCGACGACGCCCGTGACGGCGACAGGGGATCCGGGCGATAGGCGTCGTCGCCCGCCGCCGCTGGTGATTCGCTTGTCGCGATGCGAGCCTTGGCCCATACGTCGGTGGCCATTCAGACCTCCCTGCGGGATCGCACCGTCGCTGGACCTCGGCACGCTGGGAGCCGAGGTCCAGCGCCTTTTTGTGGGCGGTCATCTCGCTTGTTACGTGCGCCGAAAGGGCGCGACCGGCCTGATTTGGAGCGCCCGGGCTCGATGAAACGGGCGCAAGAGGTCACATGACGGGTTCAAAACGCCGCGCCGTCAGTTCCCGAGATTGGCGATACATTCGTGAGATCAAGACCTTCGAAGAGGAGAGTTCAGCTATGAAAACCTGGATGAAGCTGTTGGCCGTGCTGGCAGCTCTGGGGCTTCTCGTCGCTGCCTGCGGTTCAGACAGCACCGATGAAGCAACCGACACCACAGACGAAACCACGGACACCACCGAGGCGACGGACGAAACCACGGACACCACCGAGGCGATGACCGACGACACCACGGAGGAGACCACGGCCGACGGCGGCGGCGACTGCGCCGACGAGGCGGTCCTCTGCGTCGGTCTGGTCACCGACGTCGGCAAGATCGACGACAAGAGCTTCAACCAGTCGGCCTGGGAGGGTGTCCAGGCGCTGGAGAGTGGGCTTGGAGCCCAGGTCGACTACATCGAGACCCAGGACTCCACCGACTACGCCACCAACA
>JAOUGG010000487.1 GCA_029857855.1 Acidimicrobiia bacterium
CGCCGCCTACTCACTGGGAATGACGACGGCACTGCACGACCGTCACGCCGTGTGGCTGCATCGCCTGCTCGCGGTCGCTGCCGTCATGGCCGTCGCCGTTGTCCTCAGGCTCGCCGTTCCACCCGCCGCAGTTTTCGGGCCGTTGGTGCTGGTCGGCCCGGCCATCCTCTTCGTGGACAGCCGGGCCGGACAACAGGTCGAATGAGCGGCTGACCGAAGGCCGGCCGGCGTGGTCAGCCCTTCACCGCTCCGGCCAGACCACCGATGATCCGGCGCTGGAAGATGAGGACAAGCACCAGCAGCGGGATGGTGACGAGGACCGCGGCCGCCATGATCTGCCCGAACGGGTCCTGCATGGCCCGTTCGCCGGCGAACAGGGCGATGGCCACCGGAATCGTCCGGTCGTCCGGATTGATGGTGGTGAACGTCAACGCGAACAGGTACTCGTTCCACGCTCCGATGAACGCAAGCAGACCGGTTGTGACCAGGGCCGGGGCAGTGAGCGGCAACAGGATCAGACGGAACGCCTGAAATGTGGTGGCGCCATCCACTTCGGCGGCCTGCAACAGGTCTCCCGGGAGGGTGCGGAAGAACGAGGTCAACACCCATACCGTGAACGGCAGGGAGAAGATCAAGTACGTCAGGATCATGCTGGGACGGGGGGTGATCCCAATCGACCGGATGATCGAATACAACCCGGTGAGAATGGCAATCTGCGGAAACATCGTCATCGACAGGATCGTGTACAACGCCGTCTTCTTTCCAGGAAAGCGGAGCTTTCCCAGAGCGAATGCGGCGAACGAACCGATGGAGAGGGCAAGAAACGTGACCAGGGTGGCGACGATGATGCTGTTGAAAACGGCAAGGCGGAAGGTGTCGCTACTTATCACGATGTCGTAGTTGTTCGTGAAGAAGCTGATCTCTTTCGTGGCCGGATCGCGAGGAATGAACGTGGCCGGCGTCATGGCCAACTGGGATTCGGACTTGAAGGACGAGTTGATGGCCCAGTAGAAGGGGAACACCATGTACACCGCCACGAAAGCGACCATGATGTAGAAGCCGACCTTCTTCATCATCCGCTGAGGCGTCATGGGCGGCTTGACTCGCATGGCCTTCTTCTTGGCGGCCGCCGTCGTCGATTTGGCCACGGGCGTTGCGGTAGCGCTACTCATCGGTCGTCACCCCCAGGGTCCGGATGTAGATTATGGCAAAGATGGTCAGCAGGGCGAAGATCACGACCGAGGTGGCCGAGGAGTAGCCCATCAACTGGTTGTCGATCAGGTCGTAGTAGGTCTTGCTCGCCATGGAGAACCGGTTCTGGCCGAACACGATCTGGAACAGATCGAACACCCGGAGTGAGTCGAGCGTTCTGAACACGAGGGCTACGGCGATGGTCGGCATCAGCAGCGGGAGCGTGACCGAGGTGAACTGGCGCCATCGCCCGGCGCCGTCGACCCGGGCCGCTTCATAGAGATCGGTGGGTATGAGCTGCAGGCCGGCGAGCATGAGCAGGGCCATGAACGGCGTGGTCTTCCAGGTGTCGATGGCAATCGCAGCTGGAAGCTGCCATCCCGGCGTCGACAGGAATGCCGTGTTGCCATCGGTGCCGAGGAGGTTCTGACCCAAGACGTTGAACAGGCCTGATCGTGTCGATGAGAACATGTACTCCCACATTCGCGACGAGACAGCGGTTGGTATCGCCCAGGGGACGAGCATCAGCGCCCGCATGGCCCCTCTTCCGACGAAGGCGGTGTTCAGCAGGAGTGCGATTCCAAGCCCCAACAAGGTTTCGAGCACCACCGCAAACAAGGTGAAGACCGACGTGTCCCACACCGATCGTATGAAGTCGCGATCGGTGGCGCCGATGACGATGTCGTTGCCGAACGCACTGAAGGTGTAGGCCTCCCGGTAGCGACGGGGCTCCCGAGGAAGGACGTCGATGGGCCGTTGCAGGACCTGTTCTCCGGTCTCCTCGTCGATGACGGGGTTGCCGGCATCGTCGAGCTCCGGTCCAAGCGTTCTGACCGTAACACTGAGAAGATCCCGATAGTTGTCGAGGCCGACGAAGCTGGTCTCCACGTTACTGGCGAAGATCCGGTCGGTCATGCTGGAGTAGATGACCTGCCCGAGCGGGTAGATCATGATGGCGATCATCAGCACGAAGGTTGGCGCGACCAGCATGAGCGCCAGCCGTCGCTCCGCCCCCAGCAGGTCGTCGTCCTTGCGAAGCTTTCTCGTTGGCTTCTCGTCGGTCAGTTGGACCGTTGGAGCTTCGTCCGCCGAGTCTGCGATTGTGTCTGCCACTCGCTCCCCCTGTTCCCCTTTGTTGTTCTCGTTCGATCCCAACCTTACCGGGACGATTTCCGCCGATCCAGCTCTGTGCACCGGAGCAACGGAAATCCTAGCCGATCGATCCGGCGGAGGGCCGGTCGACCAAGCGAAGGGCCCGAGACCATGGTCTCGGGCCCTTTCAATGCTTTAACGTTTCGATCGCACCGGCCCAAGCCGGCTCAACCATTGCGGGTCTTACGAGCCCGGTGAAAGGCCCGTGATGTCCTCGATGTCGAGCTCGAGCTCTTCGAGAGCGGTCGGAGCGTCGTTCTCGCCGGTCAGCACCGAGTGAACGGCGTTGAAGAAGGCGACCGAGGTCTGGTTGTAGTTCGGAGCAGTGACCGTCGAGGGACGGGCCACCGCATTGGTGAACACGTCGTAGAGGTCACCGAAGAACGGATTGGCCTCCAGCACATCGGCGTCGGTGTAGAGCGACTCGATGGTCGGCAGCAGCGACTCCTGGATGGCGTTGATCTTCTGGGACTCTTCCGAGGTCAGCCACAGTGCGAACGCAGCAGCCTCATCGGGGTGCTCGGAGTACTGCGAGACGGCGATCTGCCAGCCACCGAGGGTGGCCGCCGGTGCTCCATCGGGACCGGCAGGAAGCGGAGCCACACCGACGAGACCGACGATGGTCGAGTTCTCTTCATCCTGGCTCAAGCTGTAGGCGTATGGCCAGTTGCGCATGAAGGCCGTGTTGCCGGCATTCCAGACGGCCCGGGAGTCTTCCTCCTGGAAACCGGTGACACCGGTCGGGCTGATGGTTCCGACCCAGCCGGCGGCCCGCTCCAGAGCGGCCACGGCGTTGGGGTTGTTGACACTGATGGTGCCGTCGGGATCGACGATCTCGCCACCGTCATGGGACTTGATCCACTCCAGGGCGTCGCAGGTCAGGCCCTCATAGGCGTTGCCCTGCCAGACGAAGCCGGTGAAGTCGGGGTTCTCGGCCTGCTCGCCGTCCTGAATGGTCTGAGCCATTTCCTCGAGCTCATCCCAGGTGGCGGGAGGAGCGTCGTAGTTGTACTTCTCGAGGAGATCGGTGCGGTAGTAGAGGAGGCCGGCGTCGGTGAAGAACGGAATACCGACCAGGCGGCCATCACGGGTGTTGTTCTCGACGATGGCCGGGAAGTGGGCGCCGGTGACGTCAGCGGCACCGTACTCGTTCATGTCGAGCAGGTGCTCGGCGAGGTCGCCAGGCCAGATGACGTCGATGTTGAGAACGTCGACTTCGGAGGACTGGGCCTCGAAGGTCTGCAGGTAGGTGCCGAGCAGGTCGGTTG
>JAOUGG010000013.1 GCA_029857855.1 Acidimicrobiia bacterium
GAAGCCGGCCAGGGCATCTGGATGGTTGAGTACCACCATGGGGGCGACCTGTGCGGCCGAGTCGTCGAACCGTTCGGCGAACAGCCGGGGCGTGATCCCGAGCTTGACCGCAGCCTGGTAGGTCATCCGGGCGATCTGACCGGCGCCGACGATACCGAGGCGGTAGAGGTGGGGGATGTCCAACGGCACGCCCAAACAGTAGCCGCAGTGACCTGGTGGTCGGCACCATTCCCCTCCGAGCGGCGGGATCTGCGGTAGGTTGCGGTTAGGAATCCGGCGTCGCCGACGGTCCCGAGCCGCCGCTGACCGGTCCGCCCGCCGGGGTTCCTCCGCTGCATGTCCCCATCGCCGCTCGACCATCCCCATCTCTGGAACCGCCGAAAGCTCCTGACCACGCTGGGCTTCGGCGCCGCCGCGGCCGTCACCACCCGGGTGGCCTGGTCGACCTGGCAGGAGTACCAATCGGACCTCGGCCGCGGCGACACGTCGACCGTGGGGACGTGGGCTCAGCTGGAGGCGGTGGACGACGAGCCGGAGGTCGAGATCGTCGTCAGTCCGGCGGGACCGGTCGCCACCCCGGTTGTGGCCGGAGAGGCTGCCGGTCCGGGGCCCGACCACCTCTTCGACATCGTGATCGACAACGGTCGGGTCATTGATCCGGCCTCCGGATTCGACGGCCTCGTCAACGTCGGCATCGACGGCGATCGGATCACCGCCCTGCTCGCCGTGCCGCTCCGAGGCCGCGAAACCATCGATGCCACGGGGCTGATCGTCGCCCCGGGCTTCATCGATCTGCTGTCCTATGAGCCGAACGAGTTCGGAGCCTGGCTGAAGATCGCGGACGGCGTGACCTCGAACCTGGCCATGCATGGGGTCAGTTCGTCGGCCGAGCAGTTCTTCGAGCGCTACACCGGCGCATCGCCGGTGCATTTCGGAGGTGCGTTCCATCATCACTACTGGCGCGGTAGCCAGCTGGGGATCGGCATCGAGGAGGCACCCTCGCCGGCCGCGCTGGATCGGCTGGAGCAGGCGGCCCGCAACGGCATCGAGCGAGGTTTCGCCGGTATCGCGTTCTCCCCGGAGTACTCGCCGGGTACGACCAACGACGAGATGGCCCGGCTGGTATCGGTCGCCGCCGAGTACAGCCACGTCAGCTTCTTTCACCTTCGCTATTCCGATCCGGATCCTCCCGGAACGAGTCTCGAGGCGATCGCCGAGGTGCTGAGCATCGCCGAGCGATACGAAACCGCGATCCACCTTCAGCATCTCACCAGCACCGGCGGGACCTTTGTCATGGATGAGGCCATCGCTCTGATCGAACAGGCCCGCGATTTCGGTATCGACGTCACGGCCTGCGTCTACCCCTACGATTTCTGGGGTACGTTCCTGGCCAGCAACCGTTTCTCCCGGGGATGGCGCGAGCGGTATCGGATCGACTACGACGACCTGCAGATAGCCGGAACCACCGAACGGTTGACGGCGGCCACGTTCGCCCGGGCCCGCGCCGAGAACAAGCTGGTGGCCGCCATCGGTTCGATTCCCGAGGGCGAGGTCCGGCTGGCGATGACCCGGCCCTGGGTGATGATCGGCAGTGACGCCATCCCCACCGTCGGGCTCAACAACCATCCCCGAGGGGCCGGGACGTTCGCCCGGACACTCGGTCACTATGTCCGGGAGCTCGGCGTGCTTGACCTGCGCACGGGCCTGGCGAAGATGACGATTCAGCCTGCACTCCGTGTCGAGCGGATGATTCCGGCCATGAGACGGAAGGGCCGCCTGCAGCGTGGTGCCGACGCCGACGTCGTGGTGTTCGACCCGCTGCGCATTGCCGACCAGGCGACCGTGGCCGAGCCGGGGCGGCCTTCGGCCGGGGTGTCGTGGGTGTTGGTCGACGGGCGAATCGCCCTGCGGGCGGGTCGGCCTCAGCGCGACGTGCTGGCCGGGCGACCATTGGCGGCCGACGCGTCGTAGACCCGATCGGGGTCAGTCGTCGAGGACGTCGCTGAATGAGGTGAGAACCTGGTCGACGTAGTGGCAGGAGCTCTGGCCCTCGGTGGCGAGGCCGTCGACGAACGCCCGCACCACGGTCATGGTGAACGGCTTGTGGGTGGCCGCCTCGACCGGGGTGGCGGCGGAACGAATGAACGGGGAGTGGAGGCACTTGTCGAGGCCGTGGAGGAGGAACTCGCCGACCTCGGGATCGATCTGGCCGGACCACCGGAACGGATCACCTGACGACCCGGCCTCGGCCGCCCTGGCCGACCACCGCTCGATGAAGGTACCCCAGAGGTCCACCATGTCGGGTGAGACCCGACTCATGGCCTCAGGATCGGAACGGAGTTCGATAATGAGGCGACGGGCGAACTTCGTCCATCCTTCGGCTTCGACAGCCGGGCAGGGGCCGAGCTCTACTAGCACGATTCCGATGGTACATCGCTGCCGGTGGACGCCAAACGGACTCGCCGTTTGTCTCCATCTCGTAAGAGTTGCGAGCGATCAGTCCATCGTGTCGGCGAGCGCCGATACGATCAGGTCGACGATGGGAGCCTGCCCCTTGTGCAGTTTCGAGCGGGCATCCGCCAGATGGTACCACTCGGCGCGGTCGATCTCGGGCACGTCGATCAGTTGCCCGGATCGAGGTGGCCACTCGATCTCGACGATGTTGCTCTCGATCGGCTCCGGCTCGAACTCACCGGCGATCAGGACCGCGTGGATCGTCTTTCGGCCGGCCCGGAGCGGCTCGAGCGTGATCGCCGCAACGTCAGCCGGGGGAGCGGGTGCCCGGCGGCCCAGCTCCTCGGCGAACTCTCGGCGGGCGGCATCGGCCACCGTCTCGGTTTCCGGATCGAATTCGCCTTTGGGGATCGACCAACCGTGCTCGTCCTTGTTGGCCCAGAACGGCCCGCCGGGGTGTACGAGCAGGATCTCGACGGACTGCTCCAGCGGTTGGCCGGAGGCCGTGCGCCGGTACAGGACGATCCCGGCCGAATGGGTTGCCATGACAGGGCGGGCGAGGCGGCGCGGACGGACGTCAGCCCGGCAGGCGAACCTTCAGCTCGGCCCGCCCGATGCGATGGAGCACCGAGTTGAACACTCGGGCGTCGTCGTCGAACCCGAGTACGTCCTCGAGATCGTCCGAGGCGTCGTCGTTGAGGATGAAGTATTCGATCGCTCCTCGAACCAGGGCCCGGTCACGGCGATCGAAATCACGGCTGAAGGCCAACAGCTTGGTGGCCGCTTCGGCCACGAGTACAGCGGTCTCCACGTCGGTGCTCGGTCCGGCGTTGGTCCTCACGTGATCGAGGTGAATGCCGACCACCTCGGTGAGCTGCTCCAATTCCTCGGCCGAGGTGTCGATGCAAAGGCGCCGGAACCGTCGCTGCTCGTCGGGGTGCAGGAGATCCTCGATGTCGAAGTCGAGTTCGGTGTCGGCCCCGTCGAGCCCGGGTTGGTGTAAGTTACCGCCGCTGGTCATGTGCCAAGTATGGACGATGGGGCCCGACTCTGCACGGTCCACTCGATGACAGGATCGTCTGCACCGGCCAGTTGAGCTAGAGATCGTCGATGAGTTTGAAGACCTCGGCCAGCTCAATGCCGGCGGCCTTCCCGGCGGTGACGAGTTTGTCCTCAACCCGGCGGCGGAAGCGGGTCAGCTCGGGATCGTCGCCCGATTTCATCGTCGATTCGAACTGACTGTGATGGGAGGTGAGGGCCCGGTACTTGGCTTCGAGAAAGCCGTCGACGTTCTCGGCGTGATCGGGTTCGTCGGCCTCGAACAGCAGCAGCAGGTCGGGGCGATGATGGGGAAGCGGAAGGTCCGGGAAGAACTTCGGGTCGCGCGCCGCCACGATCCCGTCGGTGGTCAGCAACCCGGCGTGGCGGTGATCGGGATGGAGGCGGTACCGCTTCCAGGGATCGTGACCGAGCACCACGTTCGGCCGAGTCCGTCGGATCACCTCGGCCACCTGGCGCCGCTGGGTCATGCCGGA
This sequence comes from Acidimicrobiia bacterium, assembly GCA_029857855.1. GTDB lineage: Bacteria > Actinomycetota > Acidimicrobiia > Acidimicrobiales > SZUA-35 > JAHELU01. Next base: position 3,990 of record JAOUGG010000013.1, read on the forward strand.
CTCCAGTTCACCGTCGGGCCAACCAAGGAAGACCACCTCACCGGTGGCTCCGAGCGCCGTGGCGGCCGCCCGCTGCTCATCCTGGCGGACGGCGATCAGCGCCTGCTCGTCGGCATCGGGGTCCCAGGTTCCCTTCGAGCCATCGGTGCAGACCAGGACGTGCACATCGCAGCCGTCGGCCGCCCACTTGGCCAGCGTCGCCCCGCAGCCGAAGTCGATGTCGTCGGGGTGGGCGCCGATGGCCAGGGCTCGTTCGGGTGTCGCCAGGTTCATGGTGAACGACGTCATCTCGACCGCTGCCGGCGTGAGAGGATTCTGGGCTTCGGTCACCGTGAACCCTTCGGTTCGCGTTCGGGCCCGTAGATCTCCTCTGTCAGCCAGGCTGCGAGATCATCGGGGGTGTCGAGGTCCCAGCCGAGACGCTCGTCGACGACCATCTGAACCGCCAGGCCGAGTCGTTCCGCTTCGCCTCGATGAAGGTCGGCCGACCCGGGACCGTAGCGGAAGATGAAGGGCGGATCGAGGTCCAGTGGCAGCGCCAACACGTTCGTGCCGGTGCCGTGGCGATCGGCGACCACCACGACGCCGCGGTCGAACGGCGCCCGGTCGAGCCAGGTCAGGTCCCGGGCGAGCGGGAGGTCGGAGTGGCTGATGATGGCCCGGTCGTGGCCGATTGAGCGGGCCATCACGGCGGCCTCGGTCATCGCCGGGTTCAGGCCGGTGGCGGTCACCTCGAGCACCCCGACTCCGATTTCGGTGGCCCAGTCGGCGACCAGATCACTGTCGCACACGATGTAGGTCGGTAGTGGGCTGGCCGCTGCGATCACACCGGCCGCCATCCTGCGGGCCAGCCGGTCCCGGTCACCGGGGTCGAGTCGATCGGCGAGCCGGCCTTTGGCCAGATCGAACGACTTGACCGGCACGAGCACGGCGGTGCCGGCGTCTGACGATCTCGAATCCACCTCGGAACCCACTCCGCTCAAGGGTATCCGGGGCCGACCATCGTCAGTCGGCGATGACCAGAGGCGACGACTCCACCCAGTCGACCTCGACGACGGGGTTCGGGTAGGCCTCGGTGGCTACCGCAGTCCGAAGCCGATCCAGGCCCGGCGGATTCGTCGGGCCGGCGATCACGATGCTCACCTGGCCCGGCGCGACGTCGGCGCCGACCACCCGGTGGGCGTCATGCGTGTCGGCCCACTCCTCGAGGGCGGTCTCGACCCCTCGAACGAAGGTGACCTCGTCATCGGCCCGCCTCGACGTCCGCCAGACCGGGACGGTCACGGCGACCGCGAGCACCAGGGCGGCCAGTGAGGCGACCGCGACGCTCGGGTTGCGCAACGAGGGGGAATCCATGAAATCGGTCGCCAACAGGACCGCGACCGCAGCGAGAACGATGGCCAGCACGTTCACGAGGTACAGCAGTGCCGCTCCTCGGGCCAGATGCCACTCGCCGAGTTCGACCATCAGGCCGACGGTGGCCAGTGGCGGAACCAGGGCCACGGCGATGGCCACACCGGGGACGACACTGGAGAGGTCCTTGCGGACGACGCTGTACATCCCGGCGGCGCCGGCGGCCAGGGCGATCGACAGGTCGCGGAGCCGGGGTTCGGTGCGCGACAGCTCCTCGGGGGTCACCTGGTGCACGACGAGCGTGGCCGAGATGGCCCACCCGAGGACCACGGCGCCGATCGAACCTGCAGTGATGATGGCGAGGAGTCGGAGGCTGTGGCGCATCAGCCCGAGTGTCGACGAGCAGGCCAGCCCGAGAACCGGTGTCATCAGCGGAGCGATGACCATGGCGGCGATGACCGCGGCCGGCTGGTCGTTGGCCAGACCGAGCGTCGCCACCACCACGGACGCACCGAGCAGGAAGGTGAAGCGGGCCAGCCAGGGTGAACCGTCGGCCAGGAACAGGCGCTCGAGGATGCGGAGCCGCTCGTCGGGACGATAGATCCAGTGGTCGTCATCGCGACGACGGTTCACCGACGTGAGAACCTCGCCGAGATCGGGTACCTCCACCGGTTGTGGTGGGCCGGTCGCGACACGATCGGTGACCCGGCCGATCTCCTTGGGGTTCAGCTTCGCTCGAGAAGTGCCCACGCCGCGCATTGTCGCAGGCGTCTCCGTCCCGCACTAGGGTCCTTTGTCGCCGTCGGCGTTTAGAGTGGTCGGATGGCAGAACAAGGGGAGTCGGGGACCAGGAGTCCCGCCAGCTCGAACACGTCAGCGGCCGTGGAACCTCCGGCTCCGCCGCTTCGCGTACTGGTCGCCGGTGGCGGATCGTGGGGCACCACGGTGGCGCATCTGTGCGCCCACAACGCCGACACGACGTTGTGGGCTCGCGACGTCACCACGGTCAACTCGATCAACGACTACCACCTCAACCCCCGGTACTTGCCCGACTATCCGCTGCATCCGGAGCTGACGGCCACCTCGGACCTGGAGGAGGCGCTCGATCGCTCCGACCTGCTGGTGATGGGCGTCCCCACCGCCGCCTATCGGGAAACGTGCGAGGTGATCGCACCCCATCTGCGGCCGTGGGTTCCGGTGGTGAGCCTGGCCAAGGGATTCGAGCCCGGGACCATGCTGCGGATGTCCCAGATCGTCGAGCAGGTTCTTCCCGACCGACCGGTCGGTGTGTTGACGGGCCCCAACCTGGCCAAGGAGATCATGGCCGGTCATCCGACGGCCGCGGTGATCGCACTGGCCGACCTGAACATCGCCCGGAAACTCCAGCAGGTGTTCACAACACCGACCTTCCGGGTGTTCCTCCACCACGACGTGATCGGCTGCGAACTCGGCGGCGCCCTGAAGAACATCTACGCCATCGCCGCCGGCATGGTCGAGGGCCGGGGGCAGGGCGACAACGCGCGAGCGGCCATCATCACCCGTGGTCTGGCCGAACTGATCGAGCTCGGTTCGAAGCTTGGAGGTGAGCCGTTGACACTGGCCGGCCTGGCCGGGATGGGCGATCTGATCGCCACCTGCGTGAGCCCCCAGTCCCGCAACTCCCAGGTCGGAAGGAAGCTGGGGGCGGGCATGACGGTCGACGACATCCTGGCCGAGATGAACCAGGTGGCCGAGGGTGTCAAGGCGGCCGCAGTGGTCAACGAGCTGGCCGAACGCCATGGTGTGTTCATGCCGATCGCCGAGCAGGTCTACGCCGTCTGCCACCGGGGCCTCGACGCCGACTTCGCCCAGGACGCCCTGTTGCGGGGCCGGCTCGGCCACGAGCAGGCCACGCCGGGAGAGAGCTGGCCGGCTTGATTTCCCGGCTTGGCTCCCGGTCGACCGAGCGTGTCGTCGACGGCGGCGTCGGCCTCGTCGCCGTGCTCGATTCGCCGACGGGCTTCCTCGTCGACGGCGGAGGCCTGATTCAGGGCCCCGACGCCCGCTGGGCGCTCGACTGGTGGATCGGAGCCGACGACCGCTGGCATCTCCCGGCCCGGGAACCGTCGGTACGCCAACGACTTCGCGGCTGCGGACCGATCATCGAAACCGCGGTCCGGGTGCCGTCGGGCGACGTCGTCCAGACCGTGCACGCCTCACTGGTCGACGGCCGGGCGGTGGCGGTGGTGGAAGTGGAGAACCAGTCGCCGGTTCCCGTCGCCCTCGCCATCGCGCTACGACCGCAGACCCTCGACGGCGAACCCGGAGAACTCGACGTCCGCCGGCTGTCGGCGCGGGAGGTCGTGGCCGCCGGTTACCGGCTCACGCTGCCCCGGCCGGCCAACGAACAGGGTTATGCCGACGACCACGACCTCCTGTCGACGGTCGAGGTCGGCGGTTCCCTGACCTGGCCGGACGAGCCGACCGTGGTCGGTGATGGCGGGTTCCCAAACGCCGTGCTCATGGTGCCGGTGCCTCACCGGACCACGTTCCGCTACTGCCTCGGTCCGGCCGATCTCGCCGTCGATGTCGATCAGGTGCCGGGCCCCGACAACGTGGCCCGCGGCTGGAACGCCGTGGTGGAGGCGGGTGGCCGGTTCGAGTTCCCCGACACGGGCCTTGCCCAACTGGCCGGTGTGGCCCGGGCCCGCCTGCTGTTGATCGACGAGCGGCCGCCCGGCGTCGACGGCGACCTTGGCACCGTGCTGGCCGCACTGGCCGAATCGGGTCACGCCGACCGCCTGAGCGAGTGGCTGCCGGAACTGATCGACGAGCTGCTGGGCCGGGGTGGCCTTTCCCCGGCCGACGAAGCCGGGTCGGCTCGGACCGCCGGCCTGGTCGACGGGCTGGCCCGGGCGCTCGTCATGCGGGGTGACCGGAACGACGCCGAGGAGGCACTTCCGTCGTTGTTGCACCTGACCCGGCAGGTCGAGCCCCGCCTCTGGAAGCCCACCAGGCTCGGCCGTTCCCGGGCGGCCGCCACCCCTCCCGAGCCGACGCGGCACTGGTGCCGCGCCGCCACCGGACTGGCCGTGCTCGTGCAGTGGCTCGGACAGGGTCACGCGGCCGACGAACTGCGCCGCCGAATGGCGGAGCTGGCCGATCGGACGGAGGTGAGCGCCGGTGGCGGCGATGAGCTGTTGATCACCGCCGGTGGTCCTGCGCCCACTGGGGGCCGGGTCGGCTACGACGAGCTGGTCGGCTGGTCCCAGCAGGCCAACCTGATCCGCCGCTGGTACGGACCCGATCACTCGATCGGCTCGGGGCCCGGAGCCGGCTTGGTCGACGCCGCCGCGTTCTGGCGGGCCGCCCGCCACCTGCTGATCACCGAGCGGGTCGATCTGGCCGAACCGACCATCGAACTGGTGCCCGGGTACCCGACTGCGTGGCGGGGCGGGGCGCTCGAGGTTCACCGGGCGGCCACGCTCCACGGTCCGCTGTCCTACGCCATCCGCTGGCACGGGCCCCGGCCTGCACTGCTGTGGGACGCGTCCGAGTGTGGGGCCCGGATCATCTGCCCTTCACTCGACCCGGGTTGGTCGACGTTCAACGACCGGGGGGAGACCCTGCTCGCCGGTTCGGCCGACGGCCTGGTGAACGTGCCGGCGCCGGGGGAGAGTTTCTCGTGACCGCCACCGTCCCGAAACTCCGCAAGGCGTTGAAGGCCAAGGCGCCCGGGTTGTCGGTGGAGCGGGAGTATTGGGAGGCCGGTCACGAGATCGTGGTCGGCGTCGACGAGGTCGGGCGAGGATCGTGGGCCGGTCCGCTCACCATCGGCGCCGTCGTCGTTCCGAAGGACCGACGGATCTACAAGCTGCGCGACTCGAAACAGCTGACCGAGGCCGAACGGGAAGCGTTGTTCGACCGGATCGCCGAATGGTGCGACGCCTGGTCGGTGGGCCACGTCAGCGCCGCCGACTGCGATCGACTGGGCATGTCGGCCGCCCAGAAGCTGGCGGCCCGCCGGGCCATCGACGGGCTCGGTCTGGCTCCGGACGCCGTGCTCCTCGACGGCAAGTGGGACTTCGTCGGCCACCCGGTCACCCGGAAACTCGTCCGCGGCGATTCGAAATGCCTGTCGATCGCGGCGGCCTCGATCCTGGCCAAGGTGACGAGAGACCGGATCATGCGGGCCCAGGCCGACAACTACCCGGGCTACAACTTCGAGCACAACAAGGGCTACCCCTGCCCGCAGCACAAGATCGCCCTGCAGGGATACGGGCCGTCCGCCATCCACCGCCGTTCGTGGGTGTTCATGGATTCGCTGGTGTGGACCGGCAGCCGTCGGCTTCCTCCCGGCGGCCAGCTCTCGATGTTCGGCGGGTGAGCGTAGGGCGTCGGTCTGGGTAAAGTTTGTCCCATGGCCGAGGTCAGAGAGATCAAACTGCCCGGTGTCGGCGTCCGTCTGGAGTTCGACACCGAGGCCGGGGAACAGGTCGCCGTGGTCGTCCATCGGGGCGGTCGGCGGGAGCTGATGGTGTACGACAGCGATGATCCCGACATCTGCACGACCGTTATGCACCTCACGCCCGCTGAGGCCCGAACCTTGAGCGAGGCGCTGGGCGGATCCACCGTCACGGAGGTCAGCCGCGTCGTCGAACAGCGCATCGAGGGCCTGGCCATCGACTGGATCGAGGTCGACGAGGGCTCGTCGTTTCTCGACCGCAGCATCGCCGACGGCATGTTCCGCACGCGCAGCGGTGTCTCGATCGTGGCCGTCATCAGGGGGATCGAGACCGTTCCCGCCCCGGGCCCCGACTTCGTGTTCACCGTTGGCGATGTGGCCGTCGTGGTCGGCACACCGGCCGGGATCGATCAGGTCCGGACCCTGCTCGGCCCGTGATCGGCGTGGCGCCGATGTTCGCAGCCGTCGGCTCCGAGGTGGCGGTGGCCTTCATCGAGATCGGCCTGATCGCCATCGTGCTGGCCGCGCTCGCCCGCCTGGCCTCCAAACTGGGGGTGACGGCCATCCCCTTCTACCTGATTGCCGGGCTCGGTCTGGGCGACGGGGGCGTCGCCGACATCGGGATCGCCGAGGACTTTGTTGCCCTCGGAGCCGAAATCGGGGTGCTGCTCCTGCTGCTGACGCTCGGCCTCGAATACACGGGCGAGGAGCTGCGGTTCGGGCTGCGGACCGGCACGGTGCCCGGCCTGGTCGACGCCGTCCTGAACTTCGTCCCTGGATTCGGCATCGGCCTCGCCCTCGGATGGTCGGCTCCAGCCGCCATCCTGCTCGGCGGCGTGACCTGGATCAGCTCCTCCGGCGTCATCGCCAAGGTGCTGAGCGACCTCGACCGTCTCGGCTATCGGGAGACGCCGTCGATCCTGAACCTCCTCGTGATCGAGGACCTGGCCATGGCGGTCTATCTGCCGGTGGTCGCCGCGGTGGTGAGCGGGCAGGACGCCGTGTCGACGGTGGTGACCGTGGCGGTGGCCCTCGTCGTGGTCGCCGTGGTCCTGGTGGCGGCGATGCGGTGGGGCCATCTCATGAGCGCCGGCCTCGATCGGGGCAACAACGAGGTGCTGCTCCTGGCCGTGTTCGGTCTGACGCTGCTGGTCGGCGGGCTGGCCCAGCAACTCCAGATCTCGGCCGCCATCGGGGCCTTCCTCGTTGGTTTGGCCCTCTCCGGTCCCGTGCAACACCGGGTCAGCGCGTTGATCGAACCGCTGCGTGACCTGTTCGCCGCCATCTTCTTCCTGTTCTTCGCCTTCCAGATCGATCCCGCGGAACTGCCGGGAGCCATGGTGCCGGCGCTGGTGCTCCTCGTTGTGACCGGGCTCGGAAAGATGGGATCGGGCTGGGTTGCCGCCGGGCGGGCCGGGGTCGGCCGCCGCGGTCGCCTGCGGGCGGGCACGACGCTCGTGGCCCGGGGCGAGTTCTCCGTGGTGATCGCCTCGCTGGCCGTCGGCCTCGACGAGGCGTCGGAGCTGGCCACACTGGCCGCGGCCTACGTGCTGCTGACCGCCGTCGTCGGACCGCTCCTGGCCAAGAACTCGGACGTGATCGACGGGTTGCTCGGTCGTCGACGGCGCCGCCGGGGCACGACCGCCGAGGTTCGTCGCGCCGAGGTCTAGCTCGCCCTCAGCTGGCGGCCAGTTTCATGCGGCCGATGTCGGCCCGCTCGGCGGCGGAGGCGCCGAACTCGTACTCGGCCGAGTCGACGAGCGTGGTCTGGCTGTCGTCTTTCAACCGGTAGGCCTGCTGCATGGCGTCATCGGCCGCATTGTTGGTGGGGATCAACGCGTTGTACTCGGCGGCCACCGCCTCCTGGGCGACGATGAGCCGGCTCAGCACCTCGTGGGTCCAACCGATCGCGTAGCTCATGCGCGACTTGGGCTGGTCGAGCAACATGTGGGTCCGGAGTTGGGGGAGGAGGTGGCCGACCATCGTCTCGACCAGGTCGAGATCGACCTGGGTGCCGAACAGGATGACCTGGCTGTAGTCGCCAACGGCCCGGTGGGCGGCCGAACTCCGGTTCAGCTCGGCGATGCCGCCGTAGAGATAGATGACCCCGCGGGTGGCTTCGTTCCAGGTCCTCACGTCGATCCTGCGCTCGAGGACCTCGCTCTCGGCGTCGCTCAGCTCCCTGGCCTCGATCTGATAGCGGGTGATGAGCGCCTGGGCCTTGGCCTCGAACGCCTCCCGCTCCGGTTCGTGATCGGTACTCGACGCCTTCGCCAGCATGGCCCGGACTTTGTCGATCACGGTGGCCCGCCGGGGTACCGAGAGGGGGGTCACCGGTGCGGTGTGAGTGCGGGTGTCGGTCCGATGATCTGTGTCGAATTCCGTCGTGAAGGTCATGTGGTCCCAAGGGGTGAGCAGAAGCTGCCAACGGCGTGGCAGCGCGCGCCGATATACCGGTTCTGCCCCGTAGCCTTGCCGCTATGGCAGATAGTAGTACCGATGACCGGCCGACAAGGACATACCGGGAACTTTGTCCCTCTTATGCCGAAGCCATGACCAATCCTGAGCTTCCGACACGCGGTCTTCTTGCCTTCGGGCGTGACAACATGGCGATTCCGGGGCCGTCGATCATCCCGGAGCGGGTGCTCGCCGCCATGGCGAAACCCATGACCGACATCTACGCCGGCGAGCTGGTCGACGTCTCGGCCCGGGTGTTCTCGGCGCTGCCCGCCATCGCCGGCACGTCGGGTCCGGTGTTCGTGGTGATGTCGAACGGCCATGGCGCATGGCAGATGGCGATCAACAACGTCTTGAGTCGGGGCGACGAGGTACTGGTGCTCGAGTCGGGCCGTTTCGCCGTGATCTGGGGCGAGATGGCGGCCAAGTCCGGGGTCAAGGTCGAGGTGCTGCCGGGCACCGACCGCCATCCGATCGATCCGGCGGCGGTGGCCGAGCGGCTGGCCGCCGACACGGATCATCGCATCAAAGCCGTGCTGTGCGTGCAGACCGACACCGCATCGGGCGTCATCAATGACATCCCGGCGGTCCGCCGAGCCATCGACTCGGCCGGCCATCCCGCCCTCTTCATGGTCGACTGCATCGCATCGATGGGGTGCGAGCCGTTCCACATGGACGCCTGGGGGGTCGATGTCACGGTCGCCGCCTCGCAAAAGGGGCTGATGGTGCCGCCAGGGCTCGGCTTCGTCTGGGCGTCGGAGCGGGCGCTCGAAGCCCACGCCTCCGCCGATCTTCGCGACGGCTACTTCGACTGGGACCGGCGGCTGAACGCCCGCTTCCATTACGAGCTCTACGCCGGAACCCCTCCCGTGTCCCATCTCTACGCCATGTCGGAGGCGCTCGACATGATCGATGAGCAGGGTGGGATCGAGCGGATCTGGGATCGGCATCGGGTGCTGGCCTCGGCGGTGTGGGCCGCGGTCGAGGCGTGGGCGGCCCCCGGCGGCATCGAGTTCAACATCATTGAACCCGCGTCTCGTTCAGCGGCGGTGACGACCGTGCTGACCGGTTCGATCCCGGCCGACGAGATGCGTTCGATCTGCCAGCATCAGGCCGGGTTGACCGTCGGGGTCGGGATCGGCGATTTCGCCGACCGGGCGTTCCGGATCGGGCACATGGGTTATGTCGATCCGCCGGGCCTGCTGGGAACGCTGGCCACCATCGAATCGGCGCTGCGCGCCATGGGCGCTCCGCTGGGTGGATCGGGTGTCGCGGTGGCGGCCGAGGTCATCGGCCGCCACCTGGCCTCCGAACTCGCACTCTGACGTCGAACCACCATCTCTCGTTCTCTCGTTCTGTGCGCTCAGGGCCCGGGTTTTAGGGTCGGGAGCGCACGGTTCGGGGAGTGGGGGCGATGGGACTGGTCAGTCGCCGGAGCGCTGGGTGCCGACCGTCAGATCCTTGAACGGGCTGGTGGTGTCGATCCCCGGTTCCTTGGGGAGCCCCAGGACTCGCTCGCCGAGAATGTTTCGCAGCACCTGGTCG